>NZ_JAXGFT010000009.1:0-206520 GCF_041008785.1 Pseudophaeobacter sp. 1A16562
AGGCGCTTGAGCTATTTGAGGGCTCCGCGCCTGCCGCGCTTGCCAAACCCGAAACCGACGACTACCAAAATCAAACCCGCAGACTCTCGTCATGAGCGAGGGACCAGCGGGGGGCAGGTCACGACACCTGGCGCAAAGCGAACGCGATGGTGGAAATGATTTCCATACTCTCCCGCCATGCTATCGATTTGGAGTGGATCACCGCAAATCCGGCGAGCGGCGTCAAAAAACTCAAGGGCGGTGAGTACCAACCCTGGCCTGACGCAAAACTCCGCGCCTTTGAAACCTTTTGCCAGAACAACTCGCTGGAATGGGAACTGACCGCTTTCATGTTGGGCATCGGCACGGGGCAGCGGATCGGCGACATCATCAGCATGGAATGGGCACACTATGATGGTCAATTCATTGCTGTTGCCCAAGAAAAGACCGCAGCACGGCTCTGGGTTGCCTGCCCAGAATTTCTGCGCCGTTACCTCGACGGTTTACCACGCAAAGGTCGCTTCATCATCGCACAATCCCTGCAAAAGGGCATTGCGAAGCGCACCATTCAACAGCGCGTCATGGCCGTGCGTGAAGCGATAGGCGCACAGGCATTCGTGATTCACGGCTGGCGGTACACGGCGGCGGTTCATTTGGCCGAGGCTGGCGCAAGCGATAGCGAGATCCAAGCAGTGACCGGGCACAAAACACTTGAGATGGTCAAAAAATACCGCAGCCAGGCCAATCAAAAGCAGCTTTCGCAGTCGGCTCAAGCGCGGAGGACCAGAACATGAACGAAACGAGAAAACGGGAAATAAAACGGGAAACCGACGAACGCCAGTTTTCGTCGCCTCTCGAAAGGTCGTGATTTTTTATTTGAAATCAAAATGGTGCGGGTGAAGGGACTTGAACCCCCACGCCTTGCGGCGCCAGAACCTAAATCTGGTGCGTCTACCAATTCCGCCACACCCGCACTGGCGCAGCACCTTCCGGCGCTGCGTGAGCCGCTGAATAGCAAAGCCCGCCGCAGGATGCGAGAGGAAATCGCACCGGAACCACACTATTCGATTGCGGCACCAAAGACACATCTCAGCCACAGCTTCCCCCATAAGCGAAAAATTGCGCAGACGCGGGCGCGCCAAATGGCTAGTGTCTGAAAAAACAAATAAAATGCTACTGAGGCAGAGCGAGAGACCCCATGAAACCGCACGCGAATCCGCCTGCGCAGCATATCGTTGCGCGCATCCTGCAAAGTCGCCGCGAGCAGACCGGCAGCCACGCGGCCCAAAGTTCCGTTACGCTGATTACCGGCACTCCGATCCAGACCCAAGACGGCGCTTTGGCCGTTGAGACTCTGACAGCCGGGGATCAGTTGATAACACGGACGCAGGGCCTCACTCCGCTGAGCAAGATTCGCAAATCCCGCGCCATGATGCATGCGGTCCGCTTCGCAGCCGGATCGCTCGGGCACACGCAGCCGGGCGGCGATTTGCTGCTGCCGCTGAACCAGCAGGTTCTGATCCGAGACTGGCGCGCCAAGGCGATGTTCGGACAGCCCCAGGCCGTTGTGCCTGCGTTCGAACTGATCGATGAGGAGTTCATTCGCGACGAAGGCATGCAGATGTTGGAACTCTGCACCCTGACCTTTGATCGCCCTCATGTGATCTACGCGGGCGGCATGGAGATCGCCACCTCCCGCGCGGCAGGCGACAATCTGCGCCCGGCGGCTTAAAACCCTAGCTTGCGAAATACGGCTGGGATCTGCTCTGGCAGGTCCTCGGCGATCAGTCCGGGGCCGAATTCCAACGCGCAGTCCACATGCAGCCAGGCGGCGCTTTCCGCCGCCTGCATCGGGCTAAGGCACCGCGCCAGCAAACCGGTGATAAATCCCGCCAGCACATCCCCCGACCCAGCCGTCGCCAGCCAGGGCGCGGCGCGATCATAATGCGCGGAGTTGACCGAGCAGCGCCCATTCGGCGCGGCGATGACCGTATCGGCGCCCTTGAACAGCACCACGCAGCCTGCCCGCGCGGCAGCGTCGCGCGTGGCGTCCACCTTGGAATAGGCCGGGCCTTTGGTGGCGGGCGCATTCAGTTTCGCGGCAATATCCGGGAACAGCCGCGCAAATTCGCCGCCATGGGGCGTCAGCACGCAGTTTTCATGCAGCATGGAAAAGAGCTCTTCCGGCGCATCGCCAAAGGCCGAAAGCGCATCGGCATCCAGCACCGTGGCCCGCTTGGCCGCCAGTGCCGCAGGAACAAGATCCCGCGCGCGATCAAGCCCCATTCCGGGCCCAAGGCAGAGCGCATTGAGGCGGCTATCCTCCAGCACCTGAGCCAGACCTTCGGCATCGGCAACCCGTTGCAACATCAGCGCGGTGATCTGGCAGGCGACCTCCTGCTGGGCACTTGGCGGCACGCCAAGCGTCACCAGCCCCGCCCCGATCCGAAGCGCGCCCCGCGCCGACAGCCGTGCCGCACCTGTCTTGCCCGCACCGCCCGTCAGGATCAGGGCGTGGCCGTGGGAGAATTTGTGGCCTGATCGCTTGGCCATCCAGCGGGAAGTGTCTTTGAAAGATATCTTACTGCGAACGTCATCAACGATTGGCGCTTGCCCTGTGAGGCGAACACCGACTGGACGCAATATGCCAACCGGGCCATTTTCGGTCACAACAAAAGGCGGCTGCCCTTCTTTTCGAGGTTTGAAAGACCGCCAGTTCGCCAAACCGATATCCTTGACTACCACACGCCCACAGTGCGTGGGGCCAGCGGCGATGAAGTGACCGACTTTGGGGGAGTCAAACGCGACCGTCAGTCTGGCTTGGGGCCGAGGGTCAGGCTCCTTGGGCAGTGCTGACGTTCGGATCTTCGCCCCCGCAGGAAGCTTGCCAAACAGCTCTTTGAGCGATGGCGGCTGCGGCACCAACCATCGACCGCTATCCAGACAAATCCCGGAAGGTGCGTCGATGGCCACGGTACAATCGTCATAACGGTCACCATTTCTGCCCGTCATATGGCTGATAACATCCAACGCCGTCCCCTCGAGCGGGCGTGACAGACCGGTTCCGAAAAGAGCATCGATGTAAATCGTATAGGGCTCTTTCCGAAACCCTCTTTCAGAAAGCTCCTCTACCTGATTGTCAGCCAACCAGATTTCGTAGTTCGTGCGCGCGTCGGGGGGGAGCTTGTCCGGATCACCATATAGGAAAACCTTAACGAGCCATCCTTTCCCAGCCAATAGGCGTGCGACGACGAAACCATCTCCGCCGTTGTTTCCCGGTCCACTTAGAACTGCTGCGCTTTGCGGAGCACTTTCATACTCGGGCCATTCCTCGAAAATCGCCTCTACCACGCCCTGCCCGGCCCGCTCCATCAGCTCCAGGCCGGTTACCTTACCTGACTCGATTGCGGCCTGTTCGATGGCGCGCATCTGGGCAGCTGTCAGCAGTTCGGTCATTCTCCAGGCTCCCGCGATTCAATTGTGATTGTTTTTTGTGCGCAGTGATTATTTTTTAAACACCAACGCCCATTTTGCAGGCTGATTTTCCGGCATCTTTGGCGGCATCCATTGTCGCCAGCATTTAGAAATGATCTGACCAGCTTCGACAAGGTTGTGAGGAGCCCACGAGATGAAAAAGATCGAAGCCATCATCAAACCGTTCAAACTGGACGAGGTGAAAGAGGCGCTGCAGGACGTCGGTGTACAGGGCCTGTCCGTGATCGAGGTTAAGGGCTTTGGTCGCCAGAAGGGGCACACGGAACTTTATCGCGGCGCCGAATACGTCGTTGATTTTCTGCCCAAGGTGAAAATCGAGGTGGTTCTGGACGACGATCAGGTGGACGGCGCGATCGAATCCATCGTGAACGCGGCAAAGACAGACAAGATCGGCGACGGCAAGATCTTCGTCAGCGCGGTCGAGCAGGCCATCCGCATCCGGACCGGCGAAACCGGCCCCGACGCACTTTAATACCAGATATCGCCAGCGCGCCGGGATTGCCAAAGGCAGCGTAGCGGGTTGGCGCAGCAACACACGAATTTTCTTACGGAGAGGAAAGCACCAATGAGCAAGGACGCAGTTCTGAAGCTGATCAAGGACGAGGAAGTCGCCTATGTCGACATCCGGTTCACCGACGTACGTGGTAAACTGCAGCACGTCACCGTAGACGTGGACATGGTCGACGAGGATTTCCTCGAAGAAGGCTTCATGTTCGATGGCTCCTCTATCGCGGGCTGGAAATCGATCGAAGCTTCGGACATGAAGCTGATCCCCGACACCGAGAGCGCCTATATCGACCCGTTCTACGCGGAAAAAACCATCTGCATCCACTGCTCGGTTGTAGAGCCCGACACCGGCGAAGCCTACGAGCGTGACCCGCGCGGCACCGCACAGAAGGCCGAAGCCTACCTGAAGTCCAGCGGCATCGGCGATGCGGCGTTCATGGGCCCGGAAGCGGAATTCTTCCTGTTCGACGACGTGCGCTTCTCCAACTCGATCAACAAGGTGTCCTATGAAGTCGACGCGACCGACGCGTCCTGGAACACCGATGCCGAGTATGAAGTTGGCAACATGGGCCACCGTCCCGGCGTCAAGGGCGGCTACTTCCCGGTCAACCCCGTCGACGAAGCACAGGACCTGCGTTCCGAGATGCTGTCGACCATGAAGCGTCTGGGCATGAAGGTGGACAAGCACCACCACGAGGTTGCCTCCTGCCAGCACGAACTGGGCCTGATCTTCGACAGCCTGACCAAACAGGCGGACGAGCTGCAGAAATACAAATACGTGATCCACAACGTCGCGCACGCCTACGGCAAATCGGCAACCTTCATGCCGAAACCGATCGCAGGCGACAACGGCACCGGCATGCACGTGAACATGTCCATCTGGAAAGACGGCAAGCCGCTCTTTGCTGGTGACAAATATGCGGACCTGTCCGACGAAGCCCTGTGGTTCATCGGCGGCATCCTGAAGCACGCGAAAACGCTGAACGCCTTCACCAACCCGTCCACCAACTCCTACAAGCGTCTGATCCCCGGCTTCGAAGCTCCGGTTCTGCGCGCCTACTCCGCCCGTAACCGTTCCGGCTGCGTGCGTATTCCGTGGACCGAAAGCCCGAAAGCCAAGCGCGTCGAGGCCCGCTTCCCCGATCCGGCCGCAAACCCCTACCTGGCGTTTGCAGCCCTGCTGATGGCTGGCCTGGACGGCATCAAGAACAAGATCGATCCCGGCGAAGCCATGGACAAGAACCTCTATGATCTGCCCGCCGAAGAGCTGGCCGACATCCCGACCGTCTGCGGCTCCCTGCGCGAAGCGCTGGAATG
This sequence comes from Pseudophaeobacter sp. 1A16562, assembly GCF_041008785.1. NCBI lineage: Bacteria > Pseudomonadati > Pseudomonadota > Alphaproteobacteria > Rhodobacterales > Roseobacteraceae > Pseudophaeobacter > Pseudophaeobacter sp. 1A16562. The sequence continues at coordinate 5,299 of NZ_JAXGFT010000009.1, forward strand.
CCTGGCGGCCGACCACGAGTTCCTGCTGCAGGGCGACGTGTTCACCAAAGACCAGATTGAGGGCTACATTGCGCTCAAGATGGAAGAGGTCGAAACCTACGAGCACACCCCGCACCCGGTTGAGTACGGCATGTACTACAGCTGCTAATAGCTGCGGCAGTCGAAACCATGAAAGAGCGCCCATCGGGCGCTCTTTTTCATTCACAGGTCCGGTCTTCACTGGACCAACCAGTGGCAGTCTTCAGATCTGGAGCGGTGTGGGCGCTTCAGAAAAGGTTAAGCTCTGCCACCATAATGTCGTAGGGTGCGACATGAGTTTCTCAGAATAGCGAGCGTTCATAATGCAGAAATTCAGCCTCAGGGATCTTGAGCTGATCGACGGCCCGCCCCACCCGGAATTCGACAACCTGACTCGGTTGGCACAACGCACCATTGGCGCCCCGGTGGCTCTGCTCTCTACCATCGACAGCGACGCAAAACGTCAATTCTTCACCAGTCAGACCGGGCTTAGCGGCCCGGCGGCAGAGGATCGGTACGCGCCTCTGTCTCATTCCTTTTGCCAGCACGTGATCCAAAAAAATGCCCCCGTGACTGTTCAAGATGCCCCCAACCCTCCCCCGGATCTGGGCACGGGTATTGCCCAGGGGCTTGGCATTGGTTCCTATCTTGGCGTGCCGGTTTATCGACCCGGCGGTGTACCCGCTGCGGTGCTGGCGGTAATCGATGACAAACCGCGCGCCTGGACTGAGGCGGACATATCCCTGCTGCGGCAACTGGCCTTTTGCGCCACCGATGCGATCCGGACGCGGGCAACAATGCTTGAAATGGCACATATCAACCGGGAGAGGCGCGAATTCACTTATGCGGTTTCGCATGATCTGAAATCGCCAGCCAATACGCTCAACCTGCTGCTGCAGGAGCTGGATGCCGAACGCGACCGGCTGAGCGAGGACGGAATTTTCCTGCTGGAGCAAAGCCAGAAGACCGCAGCCCGCATGATGCGGCAGATGAATGACATTCTGGAATACTCCCGCGTGGTCGGCGCCCGCATCCAAAAGCGGGACATCGATCTCAACACGCTGGTGGGCGAGCTGGTGCAGGATCTGCAAGGCGAGATCCAGCATGCCGGGGCCACCGTCGACATTGGCCCCCTGCCGGTGGTGACTGGCAACCGAATGCAATTGCGCTGCCTATTTCAGAACCTGATCACTAATGGCATCACCTTCCGCTCAGGCGCGCGCAAACCCATGGTCTCCATTACGTCCGTTTCCGGGGCCAACAAGGGGCAGGAACGCATCGACGTCACCGACAATGGCGCTGGGATCTCAACCTCAGATCAGCAGCAGATTTTTCAGCTGTTCAAGAAGCTGCACAACCCGAATGAATACGATGGCACCGGCATTGGCCTGACACTCAGCCGCCGGATCTGTTCCAACCACAATGGCCTGCTGGAAGTGTCATCTGAGGTCGGACAAGGCTCCACCTTTCGGGTTACCCTACCAAGCGGATCCTCTGCGACCTGAACCGATCAACCGCGTTCCCCCATCGCTGCGGATGACAAAGGCAAATGTGCGGGGCAGTCATTCTTGAACCCCGCCCGTTCTGCCTGTAAAGCCGTCGCTCCCCGGACCCGCAGGAGACAGGCCAATGACCGCCCCAATTACTTTAGGCATCGATTTTGGCACCTCCAATTCGGCGGCAGGTGTGGCGGCGGGCGGGCGCCCCTGGCTGATTGAACTGGAACCGGGCGAACAGACCCTTCCCACTGCGGTTTTCTTTGATCCCGACAGCGGCAAGATGCGCATCGGACGCAGCGCCACCCGGGCGCTGATTTCCGGCGACGAGGGCCGCTTCATGCGCGCCCTCAAAAGCCTCCTTGGAACGCCCCTGCTGCACGAGGAACGTCGCCTTGGCGGGCAGCGAATGACCCTTTCGGCGGTAGTCACCCAGTTTCTGGCCGAGGTCAAAGCCCGCGCCGAGGCGCAGACCCACATGACATTCACCCATGCCCTGTCGGGCCGTCCGGTGCGGTTTCACAGCCGCGATGAGGCCCGCAACGCCCAGGCCGAAGACGACCTCCGTGCCTGCTACCTGGCTGCCGGATTTCAGGACGTGCGCTTCATGCTGGAGCCCGAAGCGGCGCTGCGCGTAACCGAGGCCCGCTCGGGGCTGGGGCTGATTGTCGATATCGGTGGGGGCACTTCGGACTTTACCGCCTTCCGGCAGGACGCTGACGGCACCACTGATATTCTGGCCTCCTACGGGATTCGTCTGGGCGGTACCGATTTCGACCAGAAGATCAGCCTGGCCCGTGTTATGCCGCTTCTGGGGCGTGGCAGCAGTATCCGCAACAGTTTCGGCAGCGGCACCCTGCCCGCGCCGAACCGGATCTACAACGATCTGTCCAGCTGGCAGATGATCCCGTTTCTTTATACTCCCGAGCACCGCCGCGCCGCACGTGACCTCCAGCAACAGGCGAGCGAGCCGGACAAACTGGCGCGCCTCGTCAGCACGCTGGAGGATGAACTGGGCCACGACATCGCCTTTGCGGTGGAGCGCGGCAAGATCGCAGCCAACCACCCGCAGGACGTCGGCGCACAGATCGATCTCAAGGTTCTGGAGCGCGGCCTGCAGGCCTCTCTATCTGGCGATGATATAACGGCCCTACTGGAGGCACAGATGCAGGAACTGGCCGAAGCCGCCGCAGAAACACTGAAACTGGCAGGCGCTGCCCCGGAAGAGGTTAACCGCATCGTTCTGGTTGGGGGCTCGGCGCTGCTGGGCTGTCTGCAGCAAGAAATTCAGCGGCTTTGCCCCGGCGCGACGGTGGAAAACCGTCATGCGCTGACGGCCGTGGCTGACGGATTAGCCATCGCCGCCGCCGAGGCCTTTGCCTGAGAGCAACACCAGCGCTGAAACGCATCACATCACGCTATATTTCCTGCGCGGGAGCGGTAGGCTGGAGACATCCAGTTCCAGTTTCCGAAAGCTCCCACCATGCGTGTTTTACCCGTTCTCTGCCTGTCCCTGACTTCTTTGCTACCGGTCGCCTCTGTTGCCGCCTCCTGTGGCAATAACTCTGCGGGCTTTGCCAGCTGGAAGGCAGAGTTTGCGGCCGAGGCCAAGCGCGCAGGCGTCAAGGGCAAGGGACTAAAGGCACTGGCACAGGCACAATACGCCAGCCGCACCATCGCCGCCGACCGCAATCAGAAAAGCTTTCGCTATAGCCTTGAGAAATTCATGCAGCTGCGCGGCTCAGCCACGATTGTTGCGCAGGGGCGCAAACGCAAGGCCCGCAACCCACAATTCTACGCGGCGCTGGAAAAGAAATACGGCGTGCCCGCAGGTGTCCTGATCGCCATTCACGGCATGGAAACCGCCTTTGGCCATTTCATGGGGGACAGTCAGGTGGTTTCGGCCATCGTGACCCTGACCTACGATTGCCGCCGCTCTGATTTCTTCCGGCCCCATGCCATCGGCGCGCTGAAGCTGGTGGATCAGGGCGCGATCACACCCGCGACACTCGGCGCCAAACATGGCGAGCTCGGCCATACGCAATTCCTGCCCGGAAATGCGCTGACCTATGGCGTGGACTGGACCCGCGACGGGCGCGTTGATTTCTATGATCAACAGGATGCGTTGGCCTCGACCGCGAATTACCTGCGCAAGAAAGGCTGGAAACGGGGCAAGGGATACCAGCCGGGGCAGCCGAATTACAAAGTCCTGAAACAATGGAATGCGGCAACCGTTTATCAGCAATCACTGGCCATCATGGGGCAGCAGATCGACGGCTGAATCTCGGGCTTGGCGCGCGGCCGCGGATTTCCGGCAAGGGCGCCAACTGAGTCCATTCCCCCATACTGCGAACAGTCCGTCCATTTGCCGTGCATTGTAATCACTATGGCATCAACATGGCCGCAGGGCGCCCGGTTTCAGCCACATTCGGCGGGGGCTTGCGCCAAACACGACTGACATCACATTGTTTTTATTTGAGTAAAAATTTACCGACCTGCCCTGGCGGGATTTTTTACCCCGCCCCTCAGAACCTGTTCGGATGCCTCACTTTGTGCCTTTTCCCTTTGTAATATTGGGTTGACGGCACCCCGAACGAAGGAGGCTTGAGAATGACACAGGTAGAACAGTTCAAAGGCAGGCTCGGTTTCAAGACCCGCAGCAACCGGCTCCTCAACAAGGGGCTGATCCAGGCGGTCGACATGCTTGAGGAATACGGCCACCCGATGGCGCAGATCAACACTCGGGCGGCAAACCGGGTCGAGATGGAAGGCGATCAGTACCGGGTTATCCTGCGGCTGCGGCGCCTACCGCTGCGGCTTGGCATGCATGTCCCGGCGGGCCTTTCTGCTCCGGCAATCTTCCTTGAGGTCACCATGGAGCGCCTCTACCCCAGCGGCAGCGATAGCGAGATCACCGAGATCCTGCTCGCGGTACTCCTGCGCCGTCTGGCCGAAACGCTATCGCCCACGGTGGTGTTCTGGCAGGACGCGCCCAAGGCGATGACCTGCGACGCTTTTCTCGGCGTCTTCAACCTGCATCACGCGGTAGACATGGCAGATACGGCAGAGGCGCAGGCCACGGCCGAAAGGACGCCGGGCTCCCTGCTCAGCCGCCCGGCGTCCGACAATATCCACCCACGTAGTGCCTTACCCCGGCGCCGCTCCGCCCGGACTGCCCTGCCAACGCCCTCCCCGTTCAAACCGACCGGAAAATCGCGGACCTCGGCAAAACTGTTTACCGCTCGCAGTGGCGCAAACTCGGCGCCCGTGGCCGAGAAGCCGCGCGGACGTTCCTGTTTCGCGCCAGTGGAGGCAATGGCAGATGATCTGGACCAGCAATGCGCCCGCCACGTGCGCACCGATCCAGCACACGCCGATCAGGTCGTGGATCTGTCGGGCCTAAAACCCGCTCAAGGCGGTGCGCGGGCGCAAGGCATCGTGACATGGGCTGCAACCGGATTGGTTGCGATGCTGTCGGCGCCCGCTGCCCTGCTGCTTTTGCTGGTTGAATTGCTCAGGGGCTCCCAGCTGACCCCGCGCAGGCAAGCCCTGAGCCTTGGTGTCTTTCTGGCCCTGCTGCAAAGTACGGAAATGGTTCAAGCCGCAGCAAAGGTCCTGAAGCTGCCTACCCCCTGAACTCCGGAGCCTCCGGACCAGAGGGCCCTTGCCGGATGCAGCCTATACGGTCTCGATATCCTGCTCGTCCTGCTGCCATTGGCGCATGACGTCGGCGCGGCTCAGCACGAAGGTGTGGATCGAAAAGACAACCGCGCGGGTGCGAGGCAGACGCAGAATGCTCTGCGTTTCGCTGCGCATGAACCCGGCTTCTCCGCTGCGCGGCTGTTCGCGCGGCGCATTGGCGCTGCGGGGCTGGTGCAGCATCGGATCGTGATACCACAGCGCATTGAACCGCCACAGCGGGCGATCCACCTGCACGCCGTCAAACAGCCGCTGCACCCGGGCCGCAATATTGGCGTCATAGCTGTCGACCGGCACGTGAATGGCAGTCAACGGACGCATGAATTTTTCAGACAATGTCCAGCTGGCCGGGAAACACAGAACCGCGCCGGTCAGCACGTGCTCCGCCGCGCCTTCGGGTTTCTCCAGAATGCAAAAATCCTGCTGGGTGATCCGGCCAAGGGTTCCGAGCGGATCCTGCCAATCGATCCGCACCGTCACCCCATCGGGGCGCTGCACTTGATCCTCAGCACCGGGGTACAGATGGGCCAGTACGCGTTCCAGCAATTCTTCGGCAGCGGGACGGCCGCCCTCATCCAGCATCAGGACCTTGTCCCGGGCCGTGTCCAGCAGGCGCTCACGCTCCGCCATCTGGTCGCCAAAGGCATCATCCGAACGCAGCCAATCGGCAACCGGCAAGGGTTTGATCCCCGGCAGACGTTGCGAGGCAAGCGGGTTGTACGGGATCTGGGTCTGTAGAATCGCTGTCATGTTATGGTGCTAGCATAAATTTGATCAAAAGGAGGAGGCCCTGTGTCCCGTTCAGCCAAAAACCACTAAAAAATCACGCGACCCACCGTCGCAGAGACAGGTTTAGGCGCACTGCCGTCAGCAGGCACTGGCCCCGCGCAGAAATCCCGGCAGTTTCTCACGCACTACCAGCACACTAGGCGCTGTTGTTCGCTCTTCCAGCCGGTCCACAAGTACCCACTCGAGCGCGTGGGATTCGTGGCTGACCTGAATTTTCCCCGCCGCAGCGCGAAACAGGAAACGCACGTCATAGTGCAGATGTGCGCATTCTTTGGGCGATGCCGGAATTTCATGAATATCGACGTCAAACACCTGCGGCGACAACATCTCAAGCCGGGAAAGGCCACTTTCCTCATAGGCTTCCTTTTGGGCCACAAAGGGCGCATCGGAAATCCCGTCGCAATGGCCTCCGAGCTGCAGCCAGCGGTCCAGTTTTGCGTGGTGGGTCAACAGGACAGACGACATATCCGCAGAGAGAACAAAGGCCGAAGCGGTAACATGCCCGGTGGCCGGATCGCGATCAAAGGCGCGGGGTTCTGACGCGCAGAACCGGCCAAGACGGGACCACATGTCATGGTCGCGTGCTGTTTCAGGGCTGTACCCTCCGATGCCGATGATGTGCTCCATGGTCTCGCCCCTTCACCTTCACGTGTTATTTTCGGCCCGCGCCTTGCCGAACCCCGCCTGCTGCCGCACCTTAGGATCGAGAAAACCAAAGGCCAATCTTCCATGCCCACAGAACGCATCACGTTTCCCGGACACGCCGGGACCGCGCTAGCTGCGCGCCTCGACCTGCCCGAGGGGCCTGTCCTTGCCACCGCCCTGTTCGCACATTGCTTTACCTGCTCCAAGGACATCCCGGCCGCCCGGCGCATCGCGGGGCGTCTGGCCTCGATGGGTATTGCGGTTCTGCGCTTTGACTTTACCGGTCTTGGACATTCGGATGGGGAGTTCGAGAACACCAGCTTCTCCTCCAATGTCTCGGACCTGATTGCCGCCGCGCACTATCTGGCGGGGCGCGATATGGCGCCGCAGTTGCTGATCGGGCATTCGCTGGGCGGTGCCGCGGTTCTGCGCGCCCGCGCGGGCATTCCTTCGGTGCGCGGTGTGGTGACCCTTGGCGCGCCTTATGATCCCGAACATGTGGCCCACAACTTTGGCTCCCAACTGACCGAGATCGAAGCGGTCGGCGCCGCCGAGGTCTGCCTTGGCGGGCGTCCCTTCACCATTCGCCGCCAGTTTCTTGACGATATCCGCGCCAGCGCCTTGGGCCCCTGCATTGCAGGTCTGGATGCGGCCCTTCTGGTGATGCATGCCCCGCGCGATGAAACTGTCGGGATCGACAACGCGGCCGAGATCTTTGCCGCCGCCAAACACCCCAAGAGCTTTGTCACGCTGGATGACGCGGACCATCTGATTTCCCGCGCGCAAGATGCCGAATACGCCGCCGAGGTGATTGCCGCCTGGGCCGGGCGCTATGTGGAGATGACACCGCCCGCCCCGCCCCCCGGCGCGCCCGAGGGGATCGTGCGGGTTGCCGAAGCCGATCCCGAAGGCTTCCTGCAGGACATTCAGTCCGGCCCCCATCACCACGCGCTGGCCGATGAACCGCTGGCCTATGGCGGCACCAATCGGGGGATGTCCCCCTATGGTTTCGTCGCAGCGGGGCTTGGCGCCTGCACCTCGATGACCATCCGGATGTATGCCCGGCGCAAGGAATGGCCGCTTGACAGCGTTTCAGTTGATGTGTGCCACGACAAGGTGCACGCGCAGGATGCTGCCCCAGCGGGTCCGGCCAAGATCGATCAATTCACCCGGAAAATCAGCCTCTGCGGCACCCTGACACCGGATCAGCGCGCAAGGCTGCTGGAGATTGCCGACAAATGCCCGGTGCATCGCACATTGGAAAGCGGTGCCCGGGTGATCACGGTAGACATTTCGCCTCACTAAGCTCAGCGCTGCTGAGCGTAATCCATATACGATACGGACAGGCGGCTTTTTCGCCGCCCGTCCGCGCAATTCCTGCGCCGATTGATCGATATCAAGGCCCGCCCTTCGTTCTTAGCCATGATCGCCTGCAATGCATTCGCACCCTTATTGGCACGACAGGAGACGCAACATGGGACTGGTGAAGAAACTGGAGCAAAGCTCGGACCTCGTGAACGGCATGGCCGACCGGCTGGGCATCGACATGGGCGAGATCATTGCCCGCGACCCCGAACACGAAGGCCCCAAGCTGATGCGCGCTATCATGCGCTGCAGCCATTGCGACGATCAGGCAGGCTGCACCCAGTTGCAAGCGGATCAGGACCATCTGGACACGGCCCCGACCTATTGCCGCAACAAGGACGTCTTTGACCGTATCAGCCAGGACTGACCCGATCAGCTAGGCTCCACGGCAGGCGGACAATACGTCCCGCCCCCGCCGTGGCGGCTTGTTCCTTTTAGCAGAGCGGTCTATGACGCGGCGCAAGTGTTCCCGCAATTGCGAAAGGTGTTTCCGCCGATGATCCCCCGTTATGCCCGCCCCGACATGGTCGCCATCTGGTCCCCCGAGACCAAATTCCGCATCTGGTACGAGATCGAGGCGCACGCCTGTGACGCGATGGCCGATCTGGGCGTGATCCCGCGCGAGAACGCCGAGGCCGTCTGGAAGGCCAAGGACGTGGAATTCGACGTCGCCCGCATCGACGAGATCGAAGCCGTCACCAAACACGACGTCATCGCCTTCCTGACCCATCTTGCAGAACACGTGGGCAGCGAAGAAGCGCGTTTCGTGCACCAGGGCATGACCTCCTCCGACGTGCTCGACACCTGCCTGAACGTGCAACTGGTGCGCGCCGCCGACATCCTGCTGGCCGATATGGACAACCTGCTGGCGGCGCTGAAGAAACGCGCGATGGAGCACAAGAACACCGTGCGCGTCGGCCGCAGCCACGGCATCCACGCCGAACCCACCACCATGGGGCTGACCTTTGCCCGTTTTTATGCCGAGATGGACCGCAACAAGGCGCGCCTGCAGCGGGCCCGCGAAGAGATCGCCACCGGCGCGATTTCCGGCGCGGTCGGCACCTTTGCCAATATCGACCCCGCGGTGGAAGAGCACGTCTGCGAGAAACTGGGCCTCAAGCCCGAACCGATTTCGACCCAGGTCATCCCGCGCGACCGTCACGCGATGTTCTTTGCCACTCTGGGCGTCATCGCATCCTCGATCGAGAACGTCGCCATCGAGATCCGCCACATGCAGCGGACCGAAGTTCTGGAAGGCGCGGAATTCTTTTCGATGGGCCAGAAAGGCTCCTCGGCGATGCCGCACAAGAAAAATCCGGTGCTGACCGAGAACCTGACCGGTCTCGCGCGCCTGGTCCGCATGACCGTGATCCCGGCAATGGAGAACGTGGCGCTGTGGCACGAGCGCGATATCTCGCACTCCTCGGTCGAACGCGGCATTGGCCCGGACGCCACCGTGACGCTGGACTTTGCCCTGAACCGTCTAACCGGCGTCATCGACAAGATGCTGATCTTCCCCGAGAACATGCTGGAAAACATGAACAAATTCCCGGGTCTGGTGATGTCGCAGCGGGTGCTGCTGGCGCTAACGCAAGCGGGCGTGTCCCGCGAAGACGCCTATTCCATGGTGCAGCGCAACGCGCTGAAGGTCTGGGAAGAGCGCCTTGATTTCCAGGAACTGCTGCTTGCAGACCCCGAGGTTGTTGCCGCTCTCGGCGAAGATGGCATCAAGGAAAAATTCGACATGGGTTATCACACCAAACATGTCGACACGATCTTCAAACGGGTGTTCGGCGCCTGAACCGCCTTCCCGTCTTCCTGATGACGACGCCCCGCCAAAATGGCGGGGCGTTTTTCATTTACGCACCCACCACTGGGCAAATATTCGCCAGAGAGTACCGGAAGCTCCCTTATCCTAGGAATTCCCCTCCCCTGAGCCAGTAAATCAGGCTAGATTCACTCCATAACCCGTAATGAGGATCCCCAATGCGTGCCATCGTTCTTGCAACCGTGATGTCCCTGCCCGCGATGTCACTTTCCGGGGCTGCCTTTGCCGCTGGCGACAATACCTTCACGGCTCCGACCACCACGCAAACCACCAAGGAATGTACCGGAGCGCAGGTCTGGGACGAAAAAAAAGGCAAATGCGTAGACGCCAAGGATTCGGCGCTGGATGCCGATACGCTGTATGACGCGGTGCGTGAACTGGCCTATGCGGGCCGACTGAAAGACGCGCAAATGGTTCTGGCCGCGATGCCGGATCAAAGCGAAGGTCGGGTCCTGACCTACTGGGGCTTCACCGCCCGTAAGCTCGGCCAGCCAGATGAGGCGAACGCCTATTACCAGCGCGCCATTGCTACCGATCCCGACAACCTTCTGGCCCGCTCCTATATGGGACAAGGCTTTGTCGAGGAAGGAAAACTGGGGCTGGCCCTGGCACAGTGGAAGGAAATCCGTGCGCGTGGCGGCACTGGCAGCTGGCCTGAGGTCTCGCTCTACAAGGCGCTGCAGAGCGGACAAACCTCAAGCTATTGAGCTTTAGTCTTTCTTTACCGCTAATGGCCTATCTTGATCCCAACAGAAAGAGAATCTTTTTGGCAAGGGTCCTATAGATGCAAGACGACCAGATGTTGGCGCTCCCCATGGCGACAGGCGGTGATGGATTGGGAGATTTTTCGGCTCCGGCTCCGCTTGGTGGAATGGGGGGAGGAATGGATAGTCCCATGGGTGGATCGCTCGGCGGCTCCGCTTCCCATCTGAGCGGCAAGGCAAAGGCGGCGATCGTCGTGCGCCTGCTGCTGAACGAAGGCGCTGACATCCCGATTGAAGAACTGCCCGATGAGCTGCAGATGGAACTGACCCAGCAGATGGGGAAGATGCGCATCGTCGACCGCGAAACGCTCTATGCCGTTGCCAGCGAGTTTGCCGAAATGCTCGACAACGTTGGCCTGACCTTCCCCAACGGGCTGGCTGGCGCGCTGACCGCCATGGATGGCAAGATCAGCCGCCATACCGCCAGCCGCCTGCGCAAAGAGGCCGGCGTGCGTCAGTTCGGCAATCCCTGGGACCGTCTGAAACAGCTTGCACCCGAAGATCTCGCCTCGCTCGCCGAAGCAGAAAGCACCGAAGTTGCGGCCGTGCTGCTGTCGAAACTCGACACCGCCAAGGCGGCACAGATGCTGGCTGCCCTGCCCGGCCCCGTGGCCCGGAAAATCGCCTATGCCGTCAGCCATACCAAAAACGTGACCCCGGACACAGTCGATCGGATCGGCCTGTCCCTGGCAGCGCAGGTGGAGGCCCGCCCGGATCTGGCCTTCGACACCACCCCGGGCCAGCGCGTCGGTGCCATCCTGACCGAAGCCGCCGCAGCCAAACGGGACGAGGTTCTGACCGCACTGGAAGAAGAAGACGAGGAATTCGCCGGCGACGTGCGAAAGGCGATCTTCACCTACGGTCTGATCGCAGAGCGCATGCACCCGCTGGATGTACCCAAGCTGATGCGCGTGCTGTCCCAGCCCGATGTGGTCACCGCCATCGCCTTTGCCAGCGCGGAAGAGGACGTTGCCTCTAGCGAATTCCTGCTGGAAAACATGTCGAACCGTATGGCCAACAACATCCGTGAAGAAGTCACCGAACGCGGCAAGGTCAAACGCGCCGATGGCGAAATCGCCTTCAGCCTGATCGTCAACGCCATGCGCGATCTGGTGAACAACGGGGAAATCGAGCTGAGGTCTGAGGACGGCGAAGAGGACGAGTAAGTCCTGATCTCTCCCGCTGTCTCTACCGATACGCTTCGGGTACCGGCTGACGGCTTGTACACAATGGCGGCCGGGATTAAGTAGACATGCTCTATGTGATCCCAGCCCAGCAGGCCCATACCCACAATGCCCGTCGCCGCCTCCGAGCTTTCTCCGGCCCAAAAGGCAAAGTATTTTGCCAGCAACCTCTTTCTGCGTGGCGTGATCGGCGCCATGGGGCTGATCCCCTATCGCGCGCGGCTGGCGGCCATGGGTCGTCTGGTGCGCGCCGCCGCGCCGCTGGCGGGCTTTGACCGGCGGATCCGTGACAATCTGGCCCTCGTCTGCCCCGACCTGCCGCCCGAGGAGGTGGACCGGCTCTGCCGCGAAGTCCCCGACAACGCCGGGCGCACCTTTGCCGAGCTCTATGCAGGCGCACCCTTCCTTGCCCGCGCCAAGGCTGCGCCAATCACCGGTGAGGGTCTGACCGCGCTCGAGAAAGCACGCGCTGACGGGCGCCCTGTGATTCTGGTCACCGGTCATTTCGGAAATTATGACGCTGCCCGGGCCGGGTTGATCGCACACGGTTTCCCGATGGGGTCGCTCTACCGGCGCATGGCCAATCCCTATTTCAATGATCACTACGTCCGTGCCATCGAAGGCAACGGCAAACCGATGTTCGAGCAGGGCAAACGCGGCATGGTCGAAATGGTCCGCCATCTGAAAAAGGGTGGCAATATCGCCATCGTCGCCGACCTGCACGTGCATGGCGGCGAGGAGATCCCATTCTTCGGCAAGCCTGCCGTCACCTCTACCGTTCCTGCGGAACTGGCGCTGAAATACGGCGCGGCACTGATCCCGGTCTACGGCATCCGGCAACCCAATGGCGTTGATTTCGAAATCCACCTCAACCCGGAAATTCCGGCGTCAGATCCCATCACCATGACCCGCGCGATCTGCGACGATCTGGAAAGCGTCATCCGCAAGCATATGGGGCAGTGGTTCTGGATCCACCGGCGCTGGAAAGCATACACGCCGCCGAAAAAGCCCAATACCGATCCCGCGGGATAATGCCGACCACGGCAGGTACAGACGCCCCCAGGAGTTGGCGCTGATTACTTCAGCTGCGCGGCGGCTACGATGGGGCCGCTGCCAGCCTCTTGCACCAGCACGGCCAACGACTGATCCCCGGGCAGCGGCACGGTCAGGTTCAGGTCTTCCTGCCCGTCCCATTCTGCGATCTGCTGCCAATCCTCAACGATATTGGCATAGGCCATGGTCCGCCCTGCCAGCTCTCCGCGGCTGATCGACACCCGGCGCAGCGGCGTGAACCGCACCACATCAACCCTCATCGCCCCTTTGGGCAGCGCGCCGCGAGCCTGCACCGAGATTTCGACACCGGCCGCCGTTGCCGTCAGATCCAGCGCCACCGGCTGCGCGCCGGTCTGGTGCCGTTTGATCGCATCACCTACTTTCAGCGGGTCGGCGGCATGAACATCCTCCTGCCCCATCACGATCATCTGCGGAGTATGAACCATGTTACGGCCCATCGCCCGGGCATAATCCTTTTGCCGCTCAGTATAGGTCGGATCGGCAAAGACGTCCTTCCAGCCGATGTAATCCCAGTAGTCGACATGGAACGCCAACGCCAGAACGTCCTCACGTTCTACCAGTTTGTGCATCAAGGCATCGGCCGGCGGGCAGGACGCACAGCCCTGCGAGGTAAAGAGCTCTACCACCACCGGCTGATCCACCTCTTCCGCACGGATCGCGGCAGGCATCGCAAGGCACAACACACTGGCAAGAGCGGCAAAACGCATCATTGTTCGGAGTACCCCTTTGGTCGTGATCCGCAGGCCAACTCTCGCTGGCCCCCCGGTGTACCCCAACCCAATTCTGAACACCAATCAATCATTCTTGAGACTTGGTTTACCCTTTGCATGCGCTCTTGTGTACTATTGCATACAAAAAATGCACCAGAAGGCGTTTCCCCTATTGAAAGAAGGGCGAACCTGTTGCAGATAGCCTGCAGCGAATTCCCCATTATCACATCCAGAGGGAGGCCAACATGCCTATCACCGTCGGACAGGACAATGCCAAGACGCGCCGCACGCTCAGCGCCGGTGGCAAGTCGATTTCCTATTACTCGATCCCCGCAGCCACCGAAGCCGGCCTCGGCGATTTCTCGAAACTGCCGGCGGCGCTGAAGGTCGTTCTGGAAAACATGCTGCGCTTTGAAGACGGCGGTTTCTCGGTCTCGCTCGAAGACATCAAGGCCTTTGCCGAATGGGGCGCCAACGGCGGCCAGAACCCGCGCGAAATCGCCTATCGCCCGGCCCGCGTGCTGATGCAGGATTTCACCGGCGTTCCCGCCGTTGTGGACCTTGCCGCCATGCGCGACGGCATCAAGGCGCTGGGTGGCGACGCCCAGAAGATCAACCCGCTGAACCCGGTTGATCTGGTCATCGACCACTCGGTCATGATCGACGAATTCGGCAACCCGCGCGCGTTCCAGATGAACGTGGACCGCGAGTATGAGCGCAACATGGAGCGCTACCAGTTCCTGAAATGGGGTCAGGGCGCCTTCAACAACTTCCGCGTTGTGCCTCCGGGAACCGGCATCTGCCACCAGGTGAACCTGGAATACCTGGCCCAGACCATCTGGACCGACACCGATCAGGACGGCAATGAAGTCGCCTACCCCGACACACTGGTCGGCACCGACAGTCACACCACCATGGTCAACGGCGCGGCCGTTCTGGGCTGGGGTGTTGGCGGCATCGAAGCCGAAGCCGCGATGCTGGGTCAGCCGATCTCGATGCTGATCCCCGAAGTCATCGGGTTTGAACTGACCGGCGACATGGTCGAAGGCACCACCGGCACCGACCTGGTTCTGAAAGTCGTGGAAATGCTGCGCCAAAAAGGCGTTGTGGGCAAATTCGTCGAATTCTACGGCGAAGGTCTGGACCGTCTGCCGCTGGCGGACCGTGCCACCATCGCCAACATGGCACCGGAATATGGCGCGACCTGCGGCTTCTTCCCGATCGACGCGGAAACCATCCGTTACCTGCGCAACACCGGCCGCGACGAAGACCGTATCGCGCTGGTCGAAGCCTACGCCAAGGAAAACGGTTTCTGGCGCGATGCGGATTACGCACCGGTCTACACCGACACGCTGTCCCTCGACATGAGCAGCATCGTTCCGGCAATCTCCGGTCCCAAGCGTCCGCAGGACTACGTGCCGCTGACCAACGCCCAAGCCGCCTTCCGTCAGGAGATGGAAAACACCTTCAAACGCCCGATGGGCAAGGAAGTGGCCGTCAAAGGCGAAGATTACACCATGGAATCCGGCAAGGTCGTGATCGCCTCGATCACCTCCTGCACCAACACCTCCAACCCCTACGTGATGATCGGCGCGGGTCTGGTTGCGAAAAAGGCGCATGAGCTGGGCCTGAACCGCAAGCCCTGGGTGAAAACCTCGCTGGCGCCGGGTTCGCAGGTGGTGTCCGAGTACCTTGAGGCCGCAGGCCTGCAAGAGCATCTGGACGCTGTCGGCTTCAACCTCGTTGGCTATGGCTGCACCACCTGTATCGGTAACTCCGGTCCGATCCAGCAGGAACTCTCCGACGCCATCGCCGAAGGCGATCTGGTGGCAACCTCGGTCCTGTCGGGCAACCGCAACTTCGAAGGCCGCATCAGCCCCGATGTGCGCGCCAACTACCTGGCCTCGCCGCCGCTGGTTGTCGCCTATGCGCTGGCAGGCACCATGGACATCGATCTGGCCAACGACCCGATCGCCCAAACTGCCGATGGCAAGGACGTCTACCTGAAAGACATCTGGCCCTCGACACAGGAAGTCGCGGACCTCGTGCAAGAAACCGTAACCCGCGAGGCCTTCCTGTCGAAATACGCCGATGTGTTCAAAGGCGACGAAAAATGGCAGGCGGTCGAAACCACCGATGCGGAGACCTATGACTGGCCCGCAACGTCGACCTACATCCAGAACCCGCCCTACTTCCAGGGCATGGGTACCGAGCCGGGCACCATCTCGAACATCGAGGGCGCCAAGCCGCTCTTGATCCTGGGCGACATGGTCACCACCGACCACATCTCCCCGGCGGGTTCTTTTGCGACCACCACCCCGGCCGGTCAGTACCTGATCGAACGTCAGGTGGCCCCGCGTGAGTTCAACTCCTACGGTTCGCGTCGCGGCAACCACGAGATCATGATGCGCGGCACCTTTGCCAACATCCGCATCAAGAACGAGATGCTGGACGGCGTTGAAGGTGGTTACACCAAAGGCCCCGATGGCGAGCAGACCTCGATCTACGAAGCCTCGATGGCCTATCAGGAAGCGGGCACTCCGCTGGTCGTCTTTGGCGGTGAACAGTACGGCGCGGGCTCCTCGCGTGACTGGGCCGCAAAAGGCACCGCGCTGCTGGGCGTCAAGGCCGTGATCGCCGAAAGCTTTGAGCGTATCCACCGGTCCAACCTGGTTGGCATGGGCGTTATCCCGTTCGAGTTCACCGCTGGCGATACCCGCAAGTCGCTGAACCTCACCGGTGACGAAACCGTCTCGATCCGTGGCCTCGACACCATCGAGCCGCAGCAGGAAGTGCCCTGCGACATCACCTACGCAGATGGCACCACCAAGACCATCACGCTGAAGTGCCGCATCGATACCGCGCCCGAGATCGAGTACATCGAACACGGCGGCGTGCTGCACTACGTGCTGCGCAACCTCGCGAAGTCGTAAGGCCCGCGCCACATGGAATTGCAAAAGGCGGCCCCCCGGGGTCGCCTTTTCTGTTAGAGACCTTACCGAGAATAGCAAAAGAATAAGGGAGGAGGATCAGAGCATGACTGACACGACGAAGATAGGTCTGAAGGAGACTGGCTGCATCACCGGCTATCACGCCCATGTCTATTTCGATGCCGACACGGTGGAACAGGCACTGGTCCTGTGCCAGCGCGCGGCAGAGATCTTTGGCGTCAAGATGGGCCGCGTCCATGACAAGCTGGTCGGCCCGCACCCGATGTGGTCCTGCCAACTGGCCGCCGATCCGCAACAGTTCGCACAGCTGCTGCCCTGGCTGGCGCTGAACCGGGACGGGCTGATTGTCTTTGCCCACCCCGAAACCGGCGATGAGCTGGCCGATCACCGTGATCACGGCATCTGGCTCGGCACCGGGCTGGAGCTGGATCTGTCCCAGTTTGCCTGAAATCAGAACGCGATGGCGCGGGACAAGGCTGCAAGGCCGCCGCGCATCGCCGACGCGCCCTCATGCGGCGGCGATATCCGGCTTTTTGCGGACAGATCCGAAAATCTACTGACCAGCCGCCTTTTCCATCGCTGGGCGCAGCGTCTTTTCAACGACTGAGCTAGTCAGCGGCCCTGCAAAGCGCAGCACGATCTTGCCCTCACCATCGATCACATAGGTCTCGGGTACGCCATAAAGGCCCCAGTCGATCGCCATGCGACCCTTTTCGTCCCGGCCAATCGCCGTGTACGGATCGCCCAGCTCGTTGAGGAAGGCCTCGGCGTTGTCTTGCTGGTCCTTGTAGTTGACCCCGTAGATCGGCACGCCCTCGGCCGAGAGCGCCTCCAGCGTCGGGTGTTCGGCGCGGCAGGGCGCGCACCAGCTGGCCCAGTAGTTCACCAGCTTGACCGTACCATCGCGCAGGGTTGCATCGTCAAACGACGGCTTGCCGGTAAATTCGTCCAGCACCACCGGCGGTGCGGTCTGCCCTTCGCGGGCAGATGGCAGGCTTTCGGGGTCCTCGCGGAACATGCCTACCAGCGCTAGACCGACAAAACCGGCGAACACCACCACGGGCACCGCCATCAAAGGAGAGATCTTAGCCATTGCGCTTCACCCGGTTCTGCTCCAGCCGCTCCATCTCGGCGCGTACCCGGCGGCCACGCCACAGGGTGACGGCCACCAGAAGAACCAGCAGCAGAATCGACGCCGCGTAGGACGACAAAACGGTCTCCGAATATTTCCCCAGATCAGGCATCATGTGTCCAGTTTTTCCCGTGCCATCAGCGCCCGGATACGGCGGGCGCGAATTTCAGTTCCGGTGCGGTAGAACACCATTGCGAGAAAGAAAACCCCGAAGCCCAGCATGCAGACATAAAGCGGGTTGGAGAAAGCGTCCGCGACGTTTTCTTTCTTATCAAGGCTGAGCGAGGCGCCCTGATGCAGACCCTGGTTCCAGAAGTTCACCGCATAGCGGCTGAGCACCGCAAAGACCGAGCCGACAAGGCAAAGGATCGAGGTGAGATCCGCTGCCGTGTCCGGATCCTCAATCGCCTCCCAAAGGGCGATATAGCCAAGGTAGAACAGGAACAGGACAAGGAAGGAGGTCAGGCGCGGATCCCAGGCCCACCAGGTGCCCCACATCGGCTGCCCCCAGATCGCCCCGGTCACCAGCGCGATCAGCGTCATCACGATGCCTACCGGCGCGGCGGCACGGGCCGCAAGGGCGCTGACGTGGTGACGGCGCACCAGCCAGATCAGCGAGGCGACAAGCATCATGAACCAGGCGTTGATCGCCATCAGCGCCGAGGGCACGTGCAGGAAGATAATCTTGACGGTGGAGCCCTGACGATAATCGTCCGGTGTGAAGAAGAAACCCCAGATCAGCCCCACGGCCATCAGCAGGCCCGAGATCATCCACAGCGCGGGCATCACCCGCTCGGTGGTGGTCAGGAATTTCTTCGGATTGGCGTATTCCCAAATCGACATGGTGGCTATCTTGTTCCCCGCTCCCAAAGTTTCAAGTCTCTGTTCCCTGCTCTTTCGTCGCAGCTCTTTCGCAGCATCCCGGTCAGCGCAGATTGATACGCAAGACCGCGGCGCTGGCAAAGGGCAGAAGCGCGATCACCGCTGCGGAAATCCCCGCCAGCATCAACAGCGGCGTCTGCACGGCCATGCCTTCGGCACCGCGGCGGGCCACTTCGGCGCCAAAGATCAGCGTCGGCACGTAAAGCGGCATCACCAACAGCGACAACAGGAGCCCACCGCGTTTCAGCCCCACAGTCAGCGCCGCGCCAAAGGTGCCAATCACCGACAGGGCTGGCGTGCCCAGAAACAGCGAAATCACCAGCCAGGAAAACCCCGGACCGGGCAGGTTCAGCAGCACGCCCAGCACCGGCGCCGCCAGCACCAGCGGCAGGCCAGTGGTGATCCAATGCGCCAGCGCCTTGATGGTGACAACAGATTCCAGCGGCAGCGGCGCGGTGGCCAGAAGATCCAGCGAGCCATCCTCCCAATCAAGCGCCAGCAGCCGGTCCAGCGACAACAGGCACGACAGCAGCGCCCCCAGCCACAACACGCCTGGCGCGATCCGGGTCAACAGCTCGGAATTCGGCCCCACCGAAAAGGGAACCATGACCGTCACGATCAGGAAAAACGCCAGCCCAAGGCCAAAGCCGCCTCCGGCCCGCACCGCCAGCCGCAGATCCCGCATCAGAAGAGCGATCATAAAAAGCCCTCGTCAAAATCATCAAGCGCAGGCAGGCGCGCCTTGAAGGGGCCGACATCCAGCACCTCAGCCTCGGCTAGGCCCAGGTCGATATGGGTGGCGATCAATGCCGAACCGCCCTGCCCCAGATGCGCCCGCACCGCATCCGCGAACATGGTGACCGAGCGGGTATCAAGGCTGACGGTCGGCTCGTCCATCACCCAGATCGGGCGCCCTGTCACCAGCATCCGCGACAGGCCCAGACGGCGTTTCTGTCCGGCAGACAGCGCCCCGGCGGGCCGGTCCTGCAAGGCGGTGAGGTCAAAGGCCTCAAGCGCAGGCGTGATGGAGGCAGAGCCAAAGACCCGCGCCCAGAATGTCAGGTTCTCCGTGACCGTAAGTGCCGGTTTCAACCCGTCTGAATGGGCCGCATAGGCGATCTGATCCTCGGCGCCGTCGATCTGCCCAGATAGCGGCGGTTGCAGCCCGGCGATGGTGCGCAACAGCGTTGTCTTGCCGATCCCATTCGGCCCCCGCAGGATCAGGGCACGGCCGGGCATAAGCTGAAAACTCAGCCCTTCCAGAACCGGCAACCCGCCACGGGCAATGCTGAGATCGGTTACATTCAATGTCATGAATAACTGACTATCCCATTGCGGCCCGGCGCAAAAGCCGTATTCCGCCCGGTCCGGTTCACACCGGCAATACGGCCAGGGCGATGCGGCGCCCTTCGGACAGCAGAACGTTATAGGTGCGGCAGGCGGCGGGGGAATTCATCGTCTCCACCCCGATCCCGGCGCCTTCCAGCGCGCGGCGCAGATCTGCCGGGATATGCGCCACTTCGGCGCCGGTGCCGATGAACAGAACGTCAACCTTGTCCGCCAGCGCCAGAAGCGCCTCCCGATCATCATAGCCCCCCCAGGCCACCGTGCCGCGGGTGCCGGTCAGAACGGCGCCGTGATGCACCTCTCCGCCGATGCGAAAGAACCCCTCGCCATAGCCATCCACCGGCACGGCATCGGAATAGGTCACTTCATTCAGGCGCATGAGGCATCTCCCGGGAAACTGATTTGCCACTCTCCTACCACGGGGCAGGATGGGGCAAAAGCAAAAGGCCGCAAGCGATGCCTGCGGCCTTTGGTAGTCATTTGCTGCGCCCGGATCAGGCGTCGATATTGGCGAACTGATTGCCGGTCGGTGTCGAGGGTTTCGACCAGTCGCGTTTGACCCCCAGCCAGAGCAGGATGGTCGAGGCCACGAAGACCGACGAATAGGTGCCGACAATGACGCCCCAGATCATCGCAAAGACAAAGCCGCGGATCACATCGCCGCCCAGCACATAAAGCGAGATCAGAGCGATCAGCGTGGTGACCGAGGTCATCATGGTGCGGCTCAGCGTTTCGTTGATCGACAGGTTCAGCACCTCGGCCAGAGACTTCTTCTTGTAGCGGCGCAGATTCTCCCGAACCCGGTCGAAGACAACCACGGTATCGTTAAGCGAATAGCCGACGATGGTCAGCAGCGCCGCGATGATCGCCAGGTCGAACTTGATCTGCAATTCCGAGAAGATGCCGATGGTCAGCACCACGTCGTGCACCAGCGCCGCAACGGCCCCCAGCGCGAACTGCCATTCGAACCGCAGCCAGATGTAGACCAGCACCGCACCAATCGCCAGAACCACGGCGATGACGGCTGTCTGCACCAGCTCTCCGGACACCTTGGGGCCCACGGATTCGACCGAAACGAACTTGATACCCGGCGCCACCGCATCCAACGCGGTGTTCAGCGCCTCGATCACATCGCCCGAAATCGCTTCGCCATCCGCCTGGGACTGGATGCGGATCATCGCAACGTGCTGGTCTTCGTCGAAGGTGGGGTCGAACACTTCGGTGATCGAAATATCGCCCAGCTCCAGCGGCGACATAGCATCGCGGTAGACCCCAACGTCAATGGCTTCGGTGCTTTCGGTGCGGATCGTGGTACCGCCGCGGAAGTCGATGCCAAAGTTCAACCCCTGAAGCATGAAGGAGGCAAAGCCCACCACCATCATCAGCGCCGAGACGCCCAGCCAGATCTTCCAGCGTTTGAAGAAATCGAAAGAGGTTCCTTCGGGAACAAGTTTCAGCCGCATCTTATACCTCAATCGTTTTCGGACGACGCCGTTCAAACCACATCACGATCATCACCCGGGTCACGAAGATCGCCGTGAACACCGAGGTCATGATGCCAAGGCCCAGCGTGATCGCAAATCCGCGTACCGGTCCGGATCCCATGGCGAACAGGATCACAGCGGTGATGAAGGTGGTGACATTGGCGTCAAGAATAGCGCTCAGCGCCTTGGAGTAGCCTTCGTCGATGGCGCGCGCCGGACCCCGGCCCGCTTTCAACTCTTCGCGGATCCGTTCGAACACCAGCACGTTGGCATCCACCGCCATACCGACGGTCAGCACGATCCCGGCAATACCAGGCAGCGTCAGCGTACCGCCAATCAGGCTGAGTGCGCCAAAGATCAGCGCCACGTTCAGCATCAGCGCCAGATTGGCGAAGATCCCGAAGAGACCATAGGACAGCGTCATGAAGACCAGCACCGCGACAAAGGCAACAATGGTCGCGATCTTGCCCGCGTCGATGCTGTCCTGCCCCAGTTCCGGGCCGATGGTGCGTTCTTCGAGGAACTCCAATCCGGCCGGCAGGGCACCTGCCCGCAGCAGAATGGCCAGGTTAGTGCTTTCCTCGATGGTGAAGTTACCGGTGATGATACCGGAGCCACCGGGGATATGCGCCTGAATGACCGGCGCCGAGACAACCTCGTCATCCAGTACGATCGCAAAGGGCGAGCCGATGTTTTCCGCCGTATAGTCGCCGAACTTGCGCGCGCCCGATGTATTGAAGCGGAAGGTCACCGCCGGGCGGCCGTTCTGGTCAAAGGACGGCTGCGCATCCACCAGCTCCTCGCCGGTCACCACCGGCGCGGCTTCGACGGTATAGAACACGCCCTCTTCATCCAGCGACGGGATCACCTTGTTGCCGACACCGGCGCGGGCGTCGGCGTCATTGCCGCGTCCCACAACTGGGTTGAACGTTAGCTGCGCGGTGGTGCCGATGATCTCTTTCAGCTCAGAGGCACTGCCGATACCCGGCACCTGGATCAGGATCCGGTCGGCGCCCTGACGCTGAATGGTGGGCTCACGGGTGCCGACCTCATCGATCCGGCGGCGCACGATTTCCAGCGACTGGCGCACCGTGCGGTCATCCGAGGCAAGGCGCTCGGCCTCGCTCAGTTCGATGATGATCACATCACCCTCGGCAGAAACGACGATATCCGTTGCCCCGCCGCCGGTGAGGCTGGTGACCGGACTTGCCAGCCCACGCACCACTTCCAGCGCCCGGGCCATGCCCTCGGGCTGGGAGATCTTGACGCGAATCTGCCCGTCCGGTGCCGGTTGCAGCCGGAAGGTGCCGATGGTGGCCCGCTCGGGGCGCAGTGCATCGCGCACCTCGGGCCAGAGCGCATCCATGCGCGCAGCATAGACATCGGCGACCTTGACCTCGGCCAGCAGATGCGCACCGCCGCGCAGATCAAGGCCCAGGTTGACCAGCCCCGAAGGCATCCATTCGGGCCATTGCCCCGCCTGTTCGAGCCGCTCCGGAGTCTCCCCCTTCATCTCGATCGCGGCGACGGCATCATTGGCCTGTTCGACACGGGTGTAGAACGCATTTGGCAGGGCTAGCAAAAGGCCGGCCACACAGACCAGCCAGATCAGCACCCTCTTCCAGAGATCGATTTGCAGCATTGCCCTGCCTTTTCAGATATTTAAGATCAGCATCTTACGCTGCCGGCTCGGTCTTGGACAGCACCTGAGCGATGGTCGAGCGCACAACGCGGACCTTGACGCCCTCGGCGACTTCGACTTCGACCTCGTTCTCTTCCTTGATCTTGGCAACCTTGCCGATCAGACCACCCTGGGTCACCACCTGATCGCCGCGGCGCAGGTTCTCGACCATTTTCTGGTGTTCCTTCATCTTCTTCTGCTGCGGGCGGATCAGCAGGAAGTACATGATCGCAAAGATCAGAATGAGCGGGAGAAACTGGCCAATCGTATTTGCGTCCAAGGGGATATTCCTTCTGTCTGGAGAGCCCATGCGGGGCTGCCTTATTTTGCAGGCGAACCTATGCGCTGGTCTGGACAGTTGCAAGGCAAAGGCGGTGCGACGATGTGCAGATTCCGCCTTGCAACACCCTTATACAAACCCCGTTGTGCCCTCTTCCTCTTTGGCTGCGGCTCGGGCATAGGTTTGGCACTGATTCAACGTCGTCTCTTATACAGGAGCCACCCCATGCACGACATCCGCGCGATCCGCGAAAATCCTGCCGCTTTTGACGCCGCTCTGGCGCGGCGTGGGGATGCGGCTGTGTCCTCTGAGGTGCTGGCTCTGGACGAGGCGCGCCGGGCCAAGATCCAGGCCGCCGAAGAAGCACAGGCCGCCCAGAACAAGGCCGCCAAGGCCATCGGCGCAGCCAAGGCCAAGGGCGACGAGGAAGAGTTCGAACGCCTGCGCAGCGAAGTTGCCGGCAAGAAGGCCGAGGTTGCCGCTCTGCAGACCGAAGCCAAGGAGCTCGACGCCAAGCTGACCGACATGCTGGCCCGCCTGCCCAACAACCCCGCCGAGGATGTGCCGGATGGGGCTGACGAGGACGACAACGTCGAGGTCAACCGCTGGGGCACGCCCGCGGAGTTCGATTTCACCGCGAAGGAACATTTTGAGATCACCGGCGTCGCAACAGCCATGGACTTTGAGACCGCCGCCAAGGTCTCTGGCTCGCGCTTTGTCTTCCTGAAAGGCGCAGTAGCACGCATTCACCGGGCGCTGGCACAGTTCATGATCGACACCCACGTCGATGAGAATGGCCTTACCGAGGTGAACTCCCCTGTTCTGGTGCGCGACGAAGCAATGTATGGCACCGACAAGCTGCCGAAATTCGGCGAGGACAGCTATCAGACCACCAATGGCTGGTGGCTGGTGCCGACCTCCGAGGTGCCGCTGACCTATTCCGTCGCAGAGGATGTGCTCGATGCCAGCGCACTGCCGATCCGCATGACCTCGCATACCCTGTGCTTCCGCTCCGAAGCGGGCTCCGCGGGCCGCGACACCTCGGGCATGCTGCGCCAGCACCAATTCGAAAAGGTCGAAATGGTTTCGGTCACCCACCCGGACGAGTCCGACGCCGAGCAGAAACGCATGCTGCGCTGCGCCGAAGGGTTGCTGGAGAAGCTGGGCGTGCCCTATCGCACTGTGATTCTGTGCACCGGCGACATGGGCTTTGGCGCGCGCCGCACCTATGACATCGAAGCCTGGCTGCCCGGCCAGAATGCCTATCGCGAGATTTCCTCGGTCTCGACCACCGGCGATTTCCAGGCCCGCCGCATGAACGCGCGTTTCCGCCCCGAAGGCGGTGGCAAGCCCGAGTTCGTGCACACGCTGAATGGATCGGGCCTGGCCGTGGGCCGCTGCCTGATCGCGGTTCTGGAAAACGGCCAGCAGGCGGATGGATCGGTCAAACTGCCTGAGGCGCTGGCGCCCTATCTGGGCGGTAAGCTGACCCTGACGGCAGAGGGCGCACTGGCCTGAGCCCAGCTCCCCAGACCTGAAAACAAGAAAACCGGCCCCGAGAATGCGGGCCGGTTTTTCTTTGTCGTGCTACAGGCGCGTCGCAGGCGTTGGCTTCAACCCTTTGTCTTCTTGGATTTCTTCGCCTTTGCCGTTTTGTCCTTGGCTGGTTTGGCCTTTTCGGCTTTTGCCTTGCCCGGCTTTTCCTTTCCGGGTTTCTCCTTGGTGGCCTTATCGCTTGCATCCAGCTTTCCGCCGCTCTTCTTGCGGGCCAGGATGGCTTCAGCCTTGGCCTTTTCCCGCTCGATCGCCTTACGCGCCTTGGCCTTCATGCGTTTGGCCTTTTCCTTGGCCTTCACGCGCGCTTCGGCCATTTCCAGCGCCAGCGCCTCGGCCTTCTTGGCGGCCTTGCGCGCCTTGATCTTGGCCTTGGCAGCTTTTTCCTCAGCCGCGAGCCGGGCCGCCTCGGCGGCGGCGAGCGCAGCGTTCAGCTGGGTTGCATCCTCAGGCGGGACCTCACGGGTCACCTTCGTCGGCCTTGCGGCAGGGCGCCCGGTGCGCACTGGCGCGGTCGGACGCGGCTGTACGGGCACAGCCCCGGCCTGCGGTGCAACGGCGGCCTGCTTCAGGCGCGCGGCGCGCGCGGCCCCAATGCCGGGTACCTTGCTCAGATCTTTTTCGCTGATCGCTGCCAGCGCCTCGACCGACGTGATCCCCTGATCCTTCAGCGCCTTTTCCAGCGCGGGACCAACCCCTTTGAGATCCTTGAGAGCCGTCATTTCAATCTTCCTTTTCTTTTCCCGGCAGCTACACGGGCTGCCGGAATGGGCTGCCGTACCTAGCGTGCCCTTAGTATGCAATGCGCGTTTCCGGCCGGAAAGGGCACCAGGCGTTTTTGCTCTTCATCCCATAGTTTCAGAGACAAAGCGCGCAAAGCTTCACCAAATGAGATCCGCCGCAGCGCAAATTCAGGCGGCAGATTATAATGGCACTTGCGCAGGCGATAGCTGGGGATGCGGGCGTTGAAGTGATGGATGTCGTGAAGTGTGATATTGGCGACGGCAAAATCGAAGAACCAGCCGAAATCCAGGCAGGAGGACCCCTGCAACGCTGCCTCCTGCGGGTTCAGATCCGGGCGACGATCCCAGTAGGTGTCTTCAAAGTTATGCTGCAGATAGACCAGAAACACCCCGATCATGCCGCCAAGGAACGAGAATGCCAGCCACACCCACAGACCCGTCGGGCCTGCCACGTAATAAAGCAGGGAAATCAGCGCAATGATCACCATGTTATGCAGCAGCACCCCCAGAATGCCGAACTTGGTGGTGTTCTTGGGCCAGCGGTAGCGAATGAAATAGGTAAAGGCCGACCCCACCGGCACCAGCACCAACGGATTGCGGTAAAGCCGATAGGTCAGCCGCTCCCAGAACCCCGCCTCTTTCCACTCACGCAGGGTCATCGTGTGTATCTCGCCGGTTTCCCGGTGTTCCAGATTGCCGATATTGGCATGGTGCAGGTTGTGGTTCTGCTTCATCACCTCGAACGGCGCAAAGGTGAAAGGCGACAGGACGTGGCCCGCGATTTCGTTTTGCCTGCGGGTTTCGAACAGCGAATGGTGCCCGGTATCATGCTGCAGCACATAAAGCCGCACCGCCGCAAAGGCAAAGATCACCCCTGCTGGAATCAGGATATACCACCGCTCGACATAGGCGATGGCCAAGTAGAGGGATAGAAAGTAGACCGCGAAGGTGCCGAAATAACTCAATGCCGCCAGGCGGTTATCTTTCTTTGTATATTCACGCGTGTAAGTTCTCAGGTCCATGAGACTTCCCTTAAATACGCTCTGTGACGCCGGTGTAAAATCTCCGGGCGCTTGACGTTTAAAAACTCCATTGGCTGGGAAGATCAGAAAATCGGCTGACGCCCTGCCAATGCCATTTAATGTTAATGGCTTGGCAACGGATTTCAACGTGTGAAAAGGACCGGCCCGCAGATGCGAACCGGTCCAGCAAAAATTTTGGTCTTTGGCCTAGGGCGCGCAAGCCCTTGGGGGGCAGCGCCTGGAATCAGTCCCTGCGCCCTTCCAGGTGTTTGCGCAGCTTCGAGGGCGCGGCTTTCTTACGGCCCTTGTAGGGGTTCTTGTCCGCCTGCCCGCGCATATAAAGCCGGATCGGCGTGCCGGGCATGTCGAAATCCTCGCGCAGACCATTCACCAGATAACGGGTATAGCTGGCCGGGATTTTGTCCGGATGGGAACACATCACCACGAACCCCGGCGGGCGCGTCTTGGCTTGGGTCATATAGCGCAGCTTGATCCGCTTGCCCTGCGGCGCAGGCGGCGGGTGCTGCTCCAGCATGCCAGTCAGCCAACGGTTCAGCGCCGCGGTGGGCACCCGGCGGTTCCAGACGTCATAGGCACGCATAATGGCAGCGTGCAGCCGGTCCAGCCCCTTGCCGGTCTTGGCCGATACCGTGACCAGCGGCGCCCCGCGCAGCTGCGGCAGCAACCGGGCAAAGGCCTCTTTCAAGTTTTTCAGCTTTTCCTGCTTGTTGTCCTCGATGTCCCATTTGTTGACCGCGACAACAACCGCACGCCCTTCCCGCTCGGCCAGATCGGCGATCCGCAAGTCCTGTTGTTCAAAGGGGATGTCCGCATCGAGAAGCACCACCACGACCTCGGCGAATTTCACTGCGCGCAGCCCGTCCGATACGGACAGTTTTTCCAGCTTTTCCTGAACCTTAGCTTTTTTGCGCATACCGGCAGTGTCAAAGACCCGCATCGGCGTGCCTGCCCAGTCGATCTTCAGCGAAATCGCATCGCGGGTAATCCCCGCCTCGGGGCCGGTCAGCAGGCGATCCTCACCAAGGATCTTGTTGATCAGGGTCGATTTGCCCGCGTTGGGACGGCCGACGACAGCCACCTGCAGCGGCTTGTCCATCGTTGGCTGAGGGACCTCGTACTCGGCATCCTCGTCGTCCAGATCTTCGTCCACAGACACGTCCGTCAGCGGAGCATTGTCCTGCGCGGTCTTTTCAAAACGTTCCGAAATCGGCAGCAGCTGGGAATATAGATCATTCAGACCCTCGCCATGCTCGCCGGACAGTCGGATCGGCTCCCCTAGGCCCAAGCCATAGGCTTCCAAAACCCCGGCATCGGCTGCGGAGCCTTCGGATTTATTTGCCGCCAGAATGACATGCGCGGATTTTTTGCGCAGGATATCGGCAAACATCTCGTCCACCGGGGTCACACCCGTGCGCGCATCAATCATGAACAAGCAGACATCCGCCATATCCACCGCCCGTTCGGTCAGGCGGCGCATGCGCCCTTCGAGCGAATTGTCGGTGGCATCCTCAAGGCCGGCGGTGTCGATGACGGTGAACCGCAGATCGCCAAGGCGGGCCTCGCCTTCGCGCAGGTCACGGGTGACCCCCGGCTGGTCATCGACCAAGGCCAGTTTCTTGCCGACAAGGCGGTTGAACAGGGTGGACTTGCCCACATTCGGACGGCCCACGATAGCGAGGGTAAAAGACATCGGACCCAACTTTTTGCGATTCAGACGCGCCCCATAGCGCATCTGCTGTCTTACGGCCAGAGCCGATCGACGCTTTAACGGAAGGCGAGAAGCTCCCCTTTCGAGGAAACCACATAAAGGGTCTTACCCGCAACAACCGGCGCGGTCGTCGCGCCGCCGGGGGCCTCGATGCTGCGCGTCAGGCTGCCGTCACGGGGATCGAACATGCGAATCTGACCATCGTTGGAGGTGATAATCACCTGACCACCTGCCAGCACCGGACCATAGTGGGCCACCACAGCGCCGCGTTTAGAAGGCTTGTCCTTCAGATAGCCCGGCAGATCCACAGCCCAGATCACCTCTCCGCTGGAGGCATCCAGACGCAGGAGCTGGTTGCGGTCGCTGATCTGGAACAGGCTGCCTCCCGCAGGCCAGACCGGACCGATGGCCCCTTCCTGAGCCGTCCAGATGCGATCGCCATTGTTGGTGTCGATCGCCACGGTGCGGCCCGAATGGTTCCCCACGAAGGCACGGTTTCCGACCACCACCGGCGCACCGGTGACATCGCTGATCCGCGCCAGCGTGGTGCCGACGCGCTGCCCCGCCACCGAGGCGTTCCAGCGGCGCACACCGCCACGGCGGAAGCTGGCGACCAGATCGCCGGAGCCAAAGGCGAAGATGACGTAATCCCCGGCAATCACTGGCGAAGGTGCGCCCAGCACGTTCGAGGGGCTCGGAACGCCTTCGACCTGCCACGCGATGCGGCCATCAGAGGTGTTGACGGCCCAGCCGGTATCATCCCCGGCCACCAGATAAACCAGCCCGTCGCGCACCATCGGCTCGCCCGAACCGGTGGCTTCCAGTTTTTGACGCCAGATCTGTTTGCCGGTGCTGGCCTCCAGCGCGGTCAGAACGCCATAGCCAGAGGAGATGTAAAGAACACCCCTGTCATAGGCCATGCCGCCGCCGGTTGCCTGACCTTCGCTTTCGCGGGCGGGAATCAGATCGCTTTGCCACAGGATCTGACCAGACGGAGAGACCGCGCTGACGCGGGCCGCGCTGTCCAGCGTGTAGATACGCCCATCAGCCACAACGGGGCGGGCGGTGATGCGCTGGCGGCGGCTGTCGCCCTCGCCGATGGAAACGGCCCACTGCAATTGCGGCGCCGTCGACAGCGCCGGATGCGCGGTGCGCTGCGCCGGAAGCCCGTGCGTCTGCGCCCAGGAAGCGTTGACGGTCTGGCTGGGCAGGGAAATTGGCCGCGACTGGTTGACCACCTCGATATTGGCATCGGGACGGATGTCTTCGCGCTGCCCTTGCAGGATCACCTCGGGTTCGGCGCAAGCGGCCAGAACCAGAGCCATCGCGCTACCGCAAAAAAGCGCCCGCGCGCGAGAAATGGATTTAGCTGCCGTCATTGCCCTGCCCCGCAATTCGTTTCCCTCTCCGCGCACCTTCCGCGCGGCGCCTTTTAACCTTCCGGCGCGTCTGCCGCGTCCGGTTTTCCACCAAGTGCTACAATCACTTGAGTTGCGCGGTCTTGCAAGTCCCGGCTGACAGTCGCATCCGCCGTAATCGCCTGCAGACGCGCAATTGCGGCCTCGGTCTCACCGGCTTCGATGTCCAGCAGTGCAAGTTGCTCGGACGCCAGCAGCGACAAAGGTGCACCGGGCTGTGCCAAGGCCTCGTATTGCAGGCGGCGCTCTTCAAGGCTCAGCGTCTCTGCCTGCAGGGCCAGCGCCTTGAAGCTGGCGATGTGACGGTAAACCAGCGGCAGTTCGCCATCGGTGGCGACTTCACTGAGGACCGCAACGGCGGTCTCGGTATCCTCGGCTTCGGCCAGGGCGCCTGCGCGCATCATCTTGGCCACGGCAGCGCCGGTTTCAGAGCCAGCGGCCACCTGCGCCAGTGCGTCGGCGCGGTCTGCAGGTTCATCAGCTGCCAGCGCAGCAATCATGCCATCGCCAAGCGCCTGCGCTGCAGCGAGTTCCTGCGCCTTGGAATATTCGCGATAGGCGGCACCGCCCACGATGACCACCACGGCCAGACCACCGATCCAGCCATAGCGTTTCAGCATCAGGAACAGGCGGTCCCGGCGCACCTCTTCGGTCACCTCTTCGATAAAGCTGTCGGTGTCGCTCATGAAAATGTCCCCGATATGCCCGGTCTGTGCCGGAAAATTGTCTCACGTGACGCCTCTCTTAACGCGCCTTCGGGTACAAGCCAAGAGCCGCAATATCCGGCAATCCGGGCGCAAGCCTGAAACAATGGGTAAAAATATGAAGTGAACTGCTTTGTTTAGTATGGACAATGCCTACATGCTTACTATGACTTTTTCCCGGGTGTCTGGCGGAACCCTCTTGGAGAGCCCAGCCAATGGTTGTGGCTTGCTCAGTGTTATTTGAGAAAGGCCCGAAATGCGTTTGATACCCCTTCTGACCGCGATTGCCGTCACCGCCGGACTGTATTTCCTGGTCCTGCAGCGGGAGGATCTGTTTGCCTTCGCCCGGGGCGAGACTGCTGCCGAAGCAACAGAGACCGTTGAAAGCGAACCCTCTGCCGAAGGCGCGGCCAGTGTCACGGTCACTGCAGAAAAACGCGTCGGCGTCGTCGTCAAACGCAGCGAAGCGCGGCCGCTCGACAGCGCCGTAATCCTGCGCGGCCAGACACAGGCCGCACGTCAGGTCGAGGTCAAGGCCGAAACAACATCCACCGTGCTGTCAGAGCCGCTGCGCAAGGGCACGCAGGTCAAGGCGGGCGATCTGTTGTGCGAGCTGGATCCGGGCACCCGGCTGGCCGCGCACCAGGAAGCGCAGGCCCGTCTGCTCGAAGCGCGCGCCCGTACCCCCGAAGCCGAAGCCAAGCTGGAAGAAGCCAACGCCCGGCTCAAGGAAGCGACCATAAACCTGACGGCGGCTGAAAAACTGTCGCAGGAAGGCTACGCCTCGGAAACACGGCTGGCGTCGGCGCGGGCGGCCGAACGCACGGCCGTTGCCGGGATCGCGGCGGCGCAGGGTGGTCTGGAAACCTCGCGTGCGGGCATCGAATCCGCGCTGGCGCTGGTCGCCTCCACCAGCAAGGAAATCGACCGGTTGCGTATTACCGCGCCTTTTGACGGCCTCCTGGAAAGCGACACCGCAGAAATCGGCAGCCTGATGCAGCCGGGCAGCCTTTGTGCGACCGTCATCCAGTTGGACACCATCAAGGTGGTGGGCTTTGTGCCTGAAACCGAAGTCAACCGGGTGCATCTTGGCGCACTGGCCGGGGCCGAACTGGCCAATGGCGCGCGGGTTCAGGGCGAGGTCACATTCGTCAGCCGTTCGGCTGATCCGACCACACGCACCTTTGAGGTCGAAATCACCGTCGACAATCCCGACCTGAAGATCCGCGACGGGCAGACCGCCGATATCGTGATCTCCGCAGAGGGCACCAAGGCGCATCTGCTGCCGCAATCGGCGCTGACCCTCAACAACGATGGGCGGCTCGGCGTGCGGATCGTGCGCGAGGATCAAACTGCCGGCTTCGTTCTGGTCTCCCTGCTGCGCGACACGGCCGAGGGCGTCTGGGTCAGCGGCCTGCCGGAAAAGGCTGACGTGATCGTCGTCGGTCAGGACTTCGTCACCGCAGGCGTGCCCGTTGCACCCACCTATCAGGAGGCGATGCAATGACCGGCATAGTCTCCTGGGCCGCAGACCGGGCCCGCATGGTTCTGGCCTTTATCGTGATCTCGCTCCTGGTGGGCGGGTTTGCCTATGTCAGCCTTCCAAAAGAAGGCGAGCCGGACATCGACATTCCGATGCTGCACGTCTCGGTGCAGTTTCCCGGCATTTCCGCCGAAGACAGCGAAAGTCTGCTGGTCAAGCCGATGGAATCGGAGCTTGTCGATCTGGACGGGCTGAAGGAAATGACCTCCACCGCGGCAGAGAATTACGCCGGTGTCCTGCTGGAGTTCGACTTTGGCTGGGACAAGAGCGCCACAATCGCCGATGTGCGCGATGCGATGAATACGGCGCAGGCGGATTTCCCGTCAGCGGCCGAGCAATACGTCATCAAGGAAATCAACTTTTCCGAATTCCCAATCGTCATCGTCAACCTGACCGGCGATGTGCCGGAACGGACCATGGCGCGCATCGCCAAGGACCTGCAGGACGATCTGGAATCGCTGGATGCGGTGCTGGAGGCCCCCATCGCGGGCAACCGCGATGAGATGGTCGAGGTGGTGATCGACCCGCTGCGGCTGGAATCCTACAACGTGACCGCGCTTGAACTGATCAACGTGGTACAGAACAACAACCAGTTGATCGCGGCGGGTGAGGTTGAAACCGCGCAAGGCACCTTCTCGATCAAGATCCCGTCGTCCTTTGACGATGTGCGCGACATTTACGCCCTGCCGATCAAGACCAACGGCGACCGGGTGGTCAAGCTGGGGGAACTGGCGCAGATCAACTATACCTTCGAAGATCGCGAAGGCACCGCACGGTTCGACGGCGAAGACACCGTTGCCCTGCAAGTGGTCAAACGGAAAGGGTTCAACCTGATCGACACAGTGGATCTGGTGAAAGAAACCATCGCCAAATCCGAGCAGAAGTGGCCCGCAGAACTGCGCGCGGCGATCTCGCTTGGTACCTCCAACGACCAGAGCCGCGTGGTCGGCTCCATGGTCAGCCAGCTGGAAGGCTCGGTCCTGACCGCGATTGCGCTGGTGATGATCGTGGTTCTGTCCTCGCTGGGTAGCCGAGCGGCGCTGCTGGTGGGCTTTGCCATTCCGACTTCTTTCCTTCTGTGCTTTGCCCTGCTGGCGCTGATGGGGATCTCTGTCTCCAACATCGTGATGTTCGGTCTGATCCTTGCCGTGGGCATGCTGGTCGATGGCGCCATCGTGGTGGTGGAATACGCAGACAAACGCATCAGCGAAGGCACCGGCCCGATGCACGCCTATGTGGAGGCTGCGCAGCGCATGTTCTGGCCGGTTGTCTCCTCGACCGCGACGACGCTTTGCGCCTTCTTGCCGATGCTGTTCTGGCCCGGTGTGCCGGGTGAATTCATGGGCATGCTGCCGGTAACGCTGATCTTCGTCCTCTCCGCATCGCTGGTGGTGGCGCTGGTCTACCTGCCGGTCATGGGCGGCGTCTCCGGTCGTATTAGCCGGGTGTTCGAAGGCACCTCGCAAGGCCTGCGTGCGGTGCTGCCATGGTGGGCACGGGCGCTGCTGGTGCCGCCGCCGATCTGGGGCATGTTCGCCGGTCTGATGCAGATGCTGAATCCGGGCTACCTACTGCCCGACGCCGCTGCTGCCGCCATGCCCGGTGCCATCCCGCCGCTCTTTGGCGCGCTGGTCTTTGTGCTGTCGGCATTTGCCGCCTCCACCGCGCTGGGTGCAGCCCGGATCGAGCGCAAACCAAAGGTGGTCTCTGCAGGCTACCGCCATACGCCGTTTGGCTATTTCATCAAGTTCATCGCGGGCAATCCAATCATGCCTCTGGTCACGATTGCAGCGGTTGCCTTCAGCATCATGACGGTGTTCCAGATGTTCAGCGAGAACAACTATGGCGTCGAGTTCTTCGTGGAATCCGAACCGGAGCAAGCCACGGCATTTGTGAGGGCACGTGGCAATATCTCGCTGCATGAAAAGGACGAAATGGTGCGCCAGGCCGAAGAGGTGATCAAAGCGCATCCGGCGGTGATCAACGTCTTCTCTTTTGCGGGTGAAGGTGGTCTTGATACCGGTGGCCCCGGCGGCGGGCAATCGCCGCAGGATACCGTTGGTCAGGTCCAGTTCGAAATCATCCCCTGGGAAGATCGCCCGACGCAAACGGAAACATGGTTCTTCGATCTGCTGACCCGCGAGGTGACCGCTTCGGCCTATGACGGACATACAGTGATCGACGAACTGAACGCCGAGCTGGAAAAACTGCCGGGCTTTGTCGCCGAGCTGAAGGCGCTGGAACAGGGCCCCGGGTCGGGCAAACCCATCCATCTGCGGATCAAGGGCGACGGCTGGGAGGATCTGACATCCGCCACCGAAACCGCGCGCGCCTATTTCGACGAAATGCCGGGGCTGACGCTGGTTGAGGACACCCTGCCCCTGCCCGGTATCGACTGGCAGATCGACGTGGATGTGGAAAAGGCGGGCCGCTATGGCGCCGATGTGGCCACGGTGGGCGCCATGGTGCAGCTGGTGACACGTGGTATCCTGCTCGACACCATGCGGGTGGACAGCTCGGATGAGGAAATCGAGATCCGCGTGCGCCTGCCCGATGAAGACCGGGTGCTGTCGACGCTGGACAACCTCAAGGTTCGCACCACCGACGGTCTGGTTCCGCTCAGCAACTTCATCACCCGTCAGCCGGTTCCGAAACTGGCCCAGATCAGCAGGGTGCAGCAGCAACGCTATTACGATGTTAAGGCGGATGTGGAGCCGGGCCTCAGCAAAGTTGTAACAGCCGATCCCGATACTGGCGAGGACGTGATCCTGGGGTTGCTGAAAGCGGTCCCTGACACCGTGACGGCGGCCGAGGGGCAAATCACCGCTGCCAATGGCAACCGCTATACGATTTTCGCCCTGGATCAGGCCGATACGGCTGAAGAGCTCGGCACTGCCGTCGCAGAGGACGCCCGAATCCTGCCGGTCAACGCCAATGAACGGCTGGCCGCCATCACCACATGGCTCGACACCGATCCCTTCCCCAAATCCATCACATGGGAATGGACCGGCGATCAGGAGGAGCAAGAGGAAAGCGGCGCCTTCCTGTCCAAGGCCTTTGCCGGGGCGCTGGGGCTGATGTTCGTGATCCTTCTGGCCCAGTTCAACAGCTTCTACAATTCGGCGCTGGTGCTGCTGGCGGTGGTGCTCTCCACCACCGGTGTACTGATCGGCATGATGGTGATGCAGCAGCCGTTCTCGATCATCATGACGGGCACCGGTATCGTGGCGCT
Organism: Pseudophaeobacter sp. 1A16562; assembly: GCF_041008785.1. Lineage (NCBI taxonomy): Bacteria > Pseudomonadati > Pseudomonadota > Alphaproteobacteria > Rhodobacterales > Roseobacteraceae > Pseudophaeobacter > Pseudophaeobacter sp. 1A16562. The sequence goes on from NZ_JAXGFT010000009.1 coordinate 40,573, forward strand.
GGCGGGGATCGTGGTGAACAACAACATTGTTCTGATCGACACCTATCAGGAGTTCAGCCAGCACATGCCCCGGATCGAGGCGATCATCCGCACCGCCGAGGCACGCATCCGTCCCGTGCTGCTGACCACCGTCACCACCATGGCCGGTCTGGCACCGATGATGTTCGGCATCAGCCTCGACTTCATCGACGGTGGCTACTCCATCAACAGCCCCACCGCGCTGTGGTGGAAGCAGCTGGCGACCGCTGTGGTCTTTGGCCTTGGCATCGCAACCGTGCTGACGCTGGTGGTGACCCCATCGCTGCTGTCGATCCGGGTTTGGCTGTCGACCTACCTGTCGTGGATGGGCCGCCTGCTGGCGCGCATCACCGGTGGCCGGTCCAGCCGGATCGCGCAGGATATGCGTCTGGCCAAGAAAGCGCGCAAACTGCCCACGACCGAGCTGCTCTGGGAAGAGATCGACAGGAGCCCGGCAGACGACAGCGAGCCCGACACAGGACCGGGCACAGGCCCCGCCCTGCGCGCGGCAGAGTAAACGTCGCGTCTGCGCAGACAACCAGATGAAAAGAGGCCCCGCAGATGCGGGGCCTTTCTTTTCGCTGCGTAGCATTGCGCCTCTGGCGCCCGCACGGCTTACAGCAGGGCGGTTTCATCCGCGGATACGTTTTCAATCTTCTTCTGCGCCAGCTCTTCATCGCCTGGGCCGGGCGCGGGTTCCGGGTGCAGCTGACGCGCCCGCGGCGTGTGCTGCAGAACCACCTGAATGGGAAAGTGATCCGAGCCGATATTGCGGTGCCGTTTCATCGAAACCAGCGTGAAATCGCCCGAGCAGAAGACGTGATCCAGCGGCCAGCGCAGCAGCGGGTAGCCTGCGTGAAAAGTGCTGAAGATCCCCCGTCCAATGCGCGGATCCAAAAGACCGCTCAACTTTTGGAACAGCCGGGTCGATGCCGACCAGGCCACATCGTTGAGATCCCCCATTACCACCACCGGTCCCGCGCTGGCGTCAATGGTCTTGGCCACCAGCAACAGCTCTCCATCCCGCTCGGCAGAGGTCGGGTTCTCCGTCGGGCTGGGTGGCGCCGGGTGGAGGCAGTGCAAGGCAACCCGCTGTCCCGAGGCAAGAACCACGGAGCCATGCATCGAGGGCACGCCCTCCTCCACCAAAAAGTGGACCTGCGGGTCGATCAACTCAAGCCGGGAATAAAGATGCATCCCGTAAAGGTTATCGAGCGGCTGCTTCACCCGGTAAGGATAACCCGCCTCGATCTGCTCCAGTTGTCCTTCCCACCACGCGTCCGTCTCCACTGTCAGGACCAGATCCGGCTTGGTCTTGCGGATCAGGTCCAGCAGCGGCTGCGCGTTGCGGTTGGTCATCAGGACGTTGGCCACCAGAAGGTTCAACTGATCGTCAGGGCGCATCTGCCGCGCCGACTGGATCTGATAGGGAAAAAGCCGCGTATAGCGGATGATCCGTACGCACTGCAGCGCCGAGCAAAGCAGCAACAGAACGATCAACGCTTTATCGCCCTGCCCCTGCCAGCCGTAGACCCAGACATAGGCCAGCAAGGCAGCAACGGTGACCGTGGTGATCTGCAAGGCCGGGAATTCAAAGCCCCGCACCCACCAGCCTTCGTGCCGCAGCAGCGGCAGCAGGGTCAAAAGCGGCACTGCGCAGATGAACAGAAAAAGAGCCCAGTCCAGTATCACGTTCATCTTACACTCTTTATCCCGTTCACCCCACCGCGCGCCTTTGGAACGCCACCCGCGCTGACAGGCTCAGGCGACATCCTGATCCGCTTGCTGGCGCTGCCACAGATGGGCATAACGGCCACCGCGCGCAAGAAGATCCTCGTGAGAGCCTGCTTCCGCGATCTCCCCCTGCTCCAGCACCACGATCTGGTCCGCCTCGGCGACCGTGGAGAGGCGGTGCGCGATGGTGATCACCGTGCGCCCCTGCCCGGCCCGCGCCAGCGCTTCCTTGATCTCGCGCTCGGTATCGGTATCCAGTGCCGAAGTTGCCTCGTCCAGCAGCAGGATCGGCGGGTCCTTCAGTAGGGTGCGGGCAATGCCGACGCGCTGTTTTTCACCGCCCGACAGCTTGAGCCCGCGTTCGCCCACCTGAGTGTCATAGCCCTGCGGAAGACCGGCGATGAAATCATGGATCTGCGCCGCCCGAGCGGCGTCTTCGATCTCTTGCTGGGTGGCACCATCGCGGCCATAGGCGATGTTGTAGCGGATGGTGTCGTTGAACAGCACCGTGTCCTGCGGCACCACGCCAATGGCGGCATGCAGGCTTTTCTGGCTGACGCTGCGCACATCCTGCCCGTCAATGGTTAGGGCGCCGCCGGTGACATCGTAAAACCGGAACAACAGCCGCCCGATGGTGGATTTACCGGACCCGGTGGAGCCGACGATGGCCACCGTCTCACCTGGTTTGGCCTCCATGGTGATACCCTTCAGGATCTCGCGCTCCGGGTCATAACCGAAATGCAGGTCCTCCAACCGGATATGCCCCTTGCTGACCTTCAGTTCCGCGGCATTCGGACGGTCCGTGACATCCGGCGGCTGTTCCAGCAGGTCGAACATTTCGCCCATATCGACGAGGCTCTGGCGGATTTCCCGATAGACCGAGCCGAGGAAGTTCAGGGGCACGGTGATCTGGACCATGTAGGCGTTTACCATCACGAAATCACCAACGCTGAGGCTGCCGTCCTGCACGCCGATGGCCGCCATCACCATTACCGTGATCAAACCACCGGTGATGATCACGCTCTGACCGAAATTGAGGAAAGCCAGCGAATAGGCGGTCTTCAGCGCCGCCTGCGCATAGGCACGCATGGCCCCGTCATAGCGGGCCGCCTCGCGCTCTTCGGCGCCGAAATACTTGACCGTTTCGAAATTCAGCAGGCTGTCGATCGCCTTTTGGTTGGCGTCGGTGTCCTGCTTGTTCATCTCACGCCGCAGTTTCACCCGCCATTCGGTGATCGCCAGCGTGAACCAGACATAAAGCGCAATGGTGACACCGACCGCAAGCAGATAGCGCGCGTCGAACAGCACCGTCAGGATGACGGCCACCAGCACCAGTTCCAGCACCAGCGGACCGATCGAGAACAAGAGGAACCGAAGCAGGAATTCGACGCCCTTGACCCCGCGTTCGATGATCCGGGACAATCCGCCGGTCTTGCGGGTGATATGATAGCGCATCGACAGTCGGTGAATGTGCTGAAATGTCTCCAGCGCCAGACCGCGTAGCGCCCGCTGGGTGACAGGCGCAAACACCGCATCCCGCAGCTGTTGGAATCCGTTCGTCAGCACCCGCGCCACACCATAGGCGACGGTCAGCCCCACCGCGCCGAGCGCCAGCGGCGGAACGCCTTCACCCGCCAACGCATCCACCGCGCCTTTGTACAGAACCGGCGTATAAACGGCGATTAGCTTGGCCAGGATCAACACCACCATGGCCAGCACGACCCGGTATTTCACGCTCTTCTGGTCTGCGGGCCACAGGTAAGGAACCACCTTGCGCAGGGTGCGCAGGCTTGAGCGGCGTTCCTCGGCCGAGATGGAATCGATGGTGGTGGGGGATCGTCTCATGGCGTTCCTGCGGCTGGGCCTTCCGGCGGGCTGGCGATGTCTGATGCGTATCGCCTACTACATATCCCAAGCACAAAGCTGGGAAAGGATACGCCGCGCCCCCTGTGGCTGGGGACACGGCGCGTTTCTGGTACACCGAACAGATCAATCCGGCAGGTTGAACACCTGTCCGGGATAGATCAGGTCGGGATCGCGGATCGCATCCTGGTTGGCCTGGAACACCCGGACATAAAGGAACCCGCTGCCATAGCGTTCCTGCGAGATCGCCCAAAGGGTATCGCCCTTTTGCACCGTGATGGCCCGTACCAGCGGAACCGGTTGATCCGGCGCCTGTCCAGGCTGCTGCGTCTGCGGTTGCAGCACCTCGGGCGCCTCGCGTTTGAAGGGGGTTTCAAGACGGCTCAGGACTTCTGCGCCGCTGGCGGAAATTTCATCCAGACGCAGAGTGTAGATGCCCGGTTCCACGGCAGCCAGCGCGCCGCCCCAGCGGCCATCCTCGGCCACGAGGAATTCGGTCTTGAGCGCATTGTCCACGTAGACCCGCACCAAGGCATCCGCGCGGCCACGCCCAGCCAGCAGCACCTCGCCGCTGTCGGAATAGCTGATGGTATCAAGCGCGACCTTGCCATTCAGAACCGGCGTAGCGGGCTGCACCAGCTCTACACCATCTGCACCGGCCCTCAGCACGGCAACCGCCGTTGGCTCCGGCTGCGGCGCAGGAACGGTTTCCGCGCTGGCGAGTGTTTCCTCGGCCACCGGCTCGCTTTGGGGCGGTGTGGTATCGTCGGGGCCAGCAGTGCCGGTCTCGCCCTCTGCGGTTGCCACTTCGACCTGTGCGGCCTCAGCCTCCACCGGTTGCTCCGGTGCTGCCGTTTCCGCCTCGACCTGCGGCGTGGTGGTTTCGGCTACGACGGGCTGTGCTTCTCCCTCAGCTGCGACCGGAGCGGGCGCTCCGCTCTGCTCAGTCGGCTGTTCCTGTGAAACGGCCTCAGATGTTTCAGCCTGCGCGACCTCCACTGCCTCTTCGCTCTGCGGGGCTGCAGTGTCCTTGGATACAGCCGCAGGCTCGGCCTCGGGCTTCGCGGCATCCTCGGCATCCGCCACCTGCGGCGCTGGCGCCGCTGAGATCGGTGCCAAAATGAACTGATCCTCAGAGGGTTGTTTCTGATCCTCGAACCGCGCCAGAAGCGAGATCACCCGCGGCTGGTCGCTGGGCAGGATGCTGGAGAAAATCACGAAATCGCCGCTGCCCTGAACCTCGGTCTGTTCCAGAACCGAACCATCCAGCAGGACCTCGACCGCGGCTCCGGCCTGTGCACGACCTGCAATCACAAGGGCACCGTCGGGGTCGACCCGCACCAGATCCAGCATTGGCGCTTCCAACAGCGGCGCCGCCTCTTCCACGGGCGCCTCTGCAGTGGTGGCGGGGTCTTCAGAAACGGCTGCCTCCTCGGTCGCGGTATCAGCAACATCCGCCTTTTGCGTATCTGCAACGGTGTCGCTGTCATCCGCCGCGGGAACCTCTGCCTCAGGTGCCTGGGCTACCGCCGTTTCGCTCTTACCTGTCTCTGTTGGCTCGGCGGTTTCGACGACGGCGGCGGTCTCTGCCGATGCCTCGGGTGCCTCTGTCGGCGCGATGGTCTCGACTTCGGCCTCTGCCGTCTCCTCAACTGCCGCAGGGGCCGCATCCTCTGCGGCTGTCTTCTGCGGCGCATCGGTCGCAGGTTCAGGCGCGTTTTCCGAAGCGGTCGCAGTTTCAGGTTCAGCCGCGGAATTGGCGGTCTCAACCGTGGTGGTCACGCCAACCGGCTCTTTGGCCGCCGGGGACACCGTCACCTCGGGCTGCGCCACCGTGCGCGATGCGGCCTCTTCAGGCCCATCGCCCCGGTCAAACACCCCCAGCTGCATCAGCACGACGCCGCCCACGATCACGACGACAGAAGCAATACCTCCCATCGCCAGGGGGCTGACCCCCCCACTTCCAGATGTTTGCGCCATCTTGTTCCTTCCTTGTGCGAGATGTTTTCCCTCGCTTGGTTGAGCCAGCCTACCAATGGGGGTATCTGGGGTCAAAACAGCATACCTGTTTCGCTGCCAAACCCTGTCGAAAGGCTATCTCATGAGCATAAAATCCGTCTGTGTGTATTGCGGATCACGTTTTGGAGCAATGGCCAGCTATGCCGCAGCCGCCGAGACCCTTGGAAAAGGGCTCGCCGCACAAGGTCAGCGGCTCGTGTACGGCGCCGGAGACGTCGGCCTTATGGGCACCGTCGCTCGGGCGGCGCAGGCTGCAGGTGGTGAAACCTTTGGGGTGATCCCGGTGCATCTGGAACGGCGCGAGGTCGGCAAATCGGATCTCACAACCTATGTGGTGACCGAAACCATGCATGAGCGTAAAAAGGTCATGCTCTATAACGCCGACGCCGTTGTGGTCCTGCCCGGCGGCCCGGGATCGCTGGATGAGTTGTTCGAAGTGCTGACCTGGCGCCAGCTGGGCCTGCACGACAAACCGATCATAGTGGTCAACACCGATGGCTACTGGGACAAGCTGCGCGACCTTCTGGAGCACGTGGTGGCGCAGGAATTTGCAGGAGCCGAGATGCAGGATTACCTGACCTGGGTCGACAGCGCCGAAGAAGCGCTAGCCAGACTGAAACCCTGACCCGGAGATACTCCGGTTCAGGCCTCCAGTTCAGCCTCCCTCCCGCTGCTAGCCCGCCGCCCCCGGACAGCAGGCGATCAGACGCTCGCCAGCGCGGATTTCACGGCCTCGGCAATCTCGGGCACTGGGTGATTGGTCAGATCCTTGGGCAGCTCTGCAACCAGCAGTTTGGCGGCATCCCCGCTCAACTCGGGGCGCAGCGCGCCCAGACTGCGCGGCGGTGCGATCAAAACCAGCCCGGAGCAGGCCCCGGCGGCCACCCATTTGTTGACCAGCGATGCTACCCCGGCAGCGAAGTCATCTTCGGCCATCTGATGCCAGTCCGCAGGTTCAACCGCGCCAAGCGCAGCTCCGGCTGCCCCGCTGAGCCGACCGGGCGCCTCTGACCCTTGCGCTTCGTTCGACGGGTTGGCGATCTCGTCGGCGCGCATCACGCGCAGGTCCGCATCTACCGTATCGCTGACGTTCTCCAGAAACAGCGCCTTTTGGCCGTCTGCAACGATGATCCATAGTCCTTTGGGCAATTTAATCATGCGTGTTCCCTTTCCTCCGTTCCGCTTCCTCTGTGCCGCCAGCCAACCGGAAAACATGGCAGGGAACCTTGACGCGTATCAAACTGCCACGAAAAAACCCGCGCCGGTCCGGCGCGGGTTTCGTATCTCGTATCCTGTCGCGGATTACATGCGCGAAGCGACGTTTTCCCAGTTGACCAGGTTGTCCAGGAAGTTGGTCAGGTAGGCCGGGCGCTTGTTGCGGAAATCGATGTAGTAGGAGTGTTCCCACACGTCACAACCCAGCAGCGCGGTCTGGCCAAAGCACAGCGGGTTCACGCCATTCTCGGTCTTGGTGACTTTCAGGGCGCCATCGGTGTCTTTCACCAGCCAAGCCCAGCCGGAGCCGAACTGACCCGCGCCTGCGGCGGAGAATTCTTCCTTGAACTTGTCGACGGAGCCGAAGCTTTCGACCAGTGCCTTTTCCAGCTCACCCGGCATCGCGGAGGCGCCCGGACCCATCATTTCCCAGAACTGGTTGTGGTTCCACAGCTGGGAGATGTTGTTGAAGATGCCGTTCTGGGCGACGGCGGATTTGTCGTAGGTGCCGACAATGATCTCTTCCAGCGTCTTGCCGTCCCACTCGGTTCCGGCGATCAGCTTGTTGCCGTTGTCGACATAGGCCTTGTGGTGCAGATCGTGGTGGTATTCCAGGGTTTCGGCGGACATGCCCTTGGAAGCCAGCGCATCATGTGCATAAGGAAGATCGGGAAGTTCAAAAGCCATATCGGACCCCTGTCAATTTTGTTGCGTTCCTATGCAGATACATGCGGCGCAGCATTCGGCAGGTCAAGGGCCTAGACAAGAAATCCGCGCCATCTGACTGCGACGTCTATGTGCGCAAATGGGAGAGACCGCCATGATCGCCGAGGCCTGGATCCGCGCCCGCAAAGCCATTTATCGCATGCAGGGCTATTATGCGGGCCAGCTGAACGGCGTTCCCTTCCGGCTGGATCCCTATCATTCCAAGTTCTGGCGCAAGGCTGCGGCAGGCAAGTGGGAGCCGGAGACCTTTCAGGTGCTGGATGCCCATCTCGACAAGGATCACGACTATCTCGACATCGGCGCCTGGATCGGCCCCACCGTCCTATACGGCGCGCATAGGGCGCGGCGCGTGATGTGTTTCGAACCCGACCCCGTTGCCTTTCGCCATCTGGCCTGGAACCTGGAACTGAACCGCGTCGACAATGTCTCGGCCTTCTCAGTCGCCATCAGCAGCGGTTTTGGTCTTGCCCGTATGGCATCTTTTGGTGGTGAGGCCGGAGACAGCATGAGCAGCCTTCTGAACGATGGCGATCACGGATCCGACGTGATGACGATCGGCTGGCAGGATTTCGCGGCAAAGGCGGATCTGTCGCGCGTTTCGCTGGTCAAGCTTGATATCGAAGGCGCCGAATTCGACGTGCTGCCGCAGATGATCCCCTGGCTGAAAGAGCAGCGCCCGGCGCTCTACCTGTCCACCCACGCGCCATTCCTGCCGGAAGAGACCCGCAAGGCGCGGATGGCAGAGCTGGCCGATCTTCTGTCCTTTTACGGCGAATGCCACCCTGACAACGGGGCACAGGCCGGGTTTGACGCTCTCACCAGCCCCCGCGCCCTGACGCAGTTCCCGACGTTTCTGTTCAAGTGATGCGCCCGCCAAGCGTGCCGACTATTTGACCCGTTGGCAGGTGCCGGTGCCGCGGTTGTTTCCGTCTCCGCCATGCACGCGCGCGCTGATCGTCGCCTTGGACCGCGCAGCATCAAGCCGCACAGTGTAGGTCGCAGTGGCCGTTCTGTTCCCCCGAACGGGCAAGCCCGTCAGGGTCCATTTCATGAGGTATTTCCGCTCCTTCACCACGCCGAATGTCACAGGCAACGGGGCCTTATTGACGTGGTGAATATAAGCATCGTAGGCCATCGCGGTTCCGGCGACGTCATCCACCACATAGGCGGCCTTATCCGGGATCCAGCCATAGCTGGTATGCGCGGTATATTCGCATTCATAGACAATGGGCGCGCCTGCGGCGGCCAAAGGCAGCGCGCAAAGCGACAGAGCCGCTGCTATAGTCACTTTAAACATGTCCAATCCTTGCTTCAAAATTCAGCGTCAAAACAGCAGAACAAATACCTGATTAAAAACAAAAACGTGCCCCGAGAGTCCGGGACACGTTATGGGATGCATCAATTTGGCACAATCCAGAAGGGCCGGGTTCAGTAGACGCCAACCTTCGATTGCGGGTGCGCTGCCGCCTTCAGCAGGTTGAAGACATATCCCGCGACCGAGCGGAAACAGACGATGTGGAAGGTCTCCTCTTCGTCCAGCCAGAAGGCCGCAGCCACCTGCGCCATGCGGGTACGGCGGAAATCGCCGGGGGTGAAGGCTGCCGCATCGAAATCCACCGGGCAGACCTTGCCCAGAGCCTCGCGCGCACCTGCGCCCGAAAGGTGGAAAAACGCCCGCGCGTCAGAGACATTCACCGACAGAGCGTGCTCGCCCGCAAGCGCCTCGGCCAGCGCCACGGTCTTGGCTTCGGCGTCGGCATAAGGCACCAGAAGCAGCAGCTCATCCGGGGACATCCAGGCCACGGCGCCGCTCTCGGCGGTGGTGATCCGGCGAGGCGCCGGCACATCTGCGCCGGTGGCCACCTTCACCGCCTGTTGCAGGGTCTTGGAGGACAGATCGCCGCGCAGGGTGATCATCCCCTGCAGACCGGCCTCTTCCAGCGTGGCCATTCCGGCGTAGCTGGCGCCGCCCAGGGCGCTCACAGGATTAGACATTCTGCTTTTCCCCTTCCTTGTCGTAGAAGACCGGATCGACGATCCGCGCCTTGAAAATGGTGCCATCGGTGCCGGGGAAGTCGAGAACCTCTCCCATGCGGTCGGGGCCGTGTTTCACCAGTCCCATCGCGATCCCCTTGCCCAAGGTTGGGGAATAATAGGTCGAGGTGACCCGGCCGATGGTGTTTTTCTGGCCGTTGGCATTGACGCCATTGCCGACCGCATAGGCGCCGTCCGGCAGCACCGACCCGTCGGTCGTCTCAAGCCCCACCAGTTTCCAGCGTTCCGGATCCGCCATATGGCTGCGCAGCTGCGCGCGCTTGCCAATGAAGTCTTCCTTCTTCTTGGAAATCGCCCAGTTGAGGCCCAGATCCTGCGGAATGACCGTACCGTCGGTTTCATCCCCGATCATGATAAAGCCCTTCTCCGCGCGCAGCACGTGCAGGCATTCGGTGCCATAGGGCATCACGCCAAACTCCTGCCCCGCCGCCATCAGCGCATCCCAGAAGGCCTGACCGTCAGAAGCAGCAACAGCGATCTCGTAGGACAATTCGCCCGAGAAGGAGATCCGGTAGACCCGGCATTTGAAGCCGCCGATCTCTCCGTCCTTCCACTCCATGAAGGGCAACGCCTCCTTGGAGACATCCAGACCGCCACCGGCCTCGCCGTTCAGCTTTTCCAGCACCTTGCGCGCCTTGGGACCGACCACCGCGATCTGGGCGTATTGCTCGGTCACATTGGCAACATAGACTTTCCAGTCCCACCATTCGGTCTGCAGCCATTCTTCCATATGGGCATGGATGCGGTCGGCGCCGCCGGTGGTGGTGTGACACAGCCAAGTGTCCTCGTCGATGCGGGCAACCACGCCGTCATCCGACAGGAAGCCGTTCTCGGAGCACATCAGACCATAGCGACATTTGCCGACTTTCAGGGTCGACATCATGTTGGTGTACATCATGTCGAGGAACCGCCCGGCATCAGGGCCTTTGACGATCAGCTTGCCCAGGGTTGAGGCATCCAGCATGCCGACGTTCTGGCGGGTGTTGGTGATCTCGCGGTTGACCGCCTCCTTCACGCTTTCGCCGCTGCGCACATAGGCGTAGGGGCGGCGCCAGTGGCCGACCGGTTCCCAGTCGGCGCCATTGCCATCGTGCCAGTCGTACATCGGCGTCTTGCGCAGGGGTTGGAAGATCTCGCCGCGCGCCTCGCCGCCGATCGCACCCATGGAAATGGGGTGATAGGGCGGGCGGAAGGTGGTGGTGCCCACCTGCGGGATTTCCGATCCGAGACTGTCAGCAAGGATCGCCAGGCCGTTGATATTGCTGAGTTTACCCTGATCCGTCGCCATACCAAGCGTGGTGTAACGCTTGGTATGCTCAACGCTTTCATAGCCTTCGCGCGCCGCCAGCTGCACGTCGGAAACCTTGACGTCGTTCTGGAAGTCCAGCCAGGCCTTCATGCGCAGGTTGATTTCAGCGCGGGCGGGCATCAGCCAGACCGGCTGCATCGGCGCTTCGTCCTGCGCTTCGCCCTTGGCGGCAGTAGCATCGGCTTTGAACCCGGCCGCAGCGGCGGCCTTGGCCCCGGCCTCGGCGCCATCGGCCAGCACCGCATCTAGTGTCAGCGGGCCGCTGGCAGCGCCAGCGGTCACCACGAAACCTTCGCCATCTGCGCCGAGCGGCGGACGGGAGGGATCGGGGCGGAAATGCGTCTGAGCATCATCCCAAGTAAGCTTGCCGCCACAATGGGACCACAGGTGCACCACCGGAGACCAACCGCCGGACATGGCGACCGCATCGGCTTCGACCTCTTCCTGGGCGCCGCCCTGACCATTCTGGGCGCAGATCGCGACCTTGGTCACATGCTTGCCGTCCTTGACCTTGGCGATGCCGCGGCCGCATTCGACACGGATACCAAGCGCGCGGACCTCATCCATCAGGGCGCCGCCACCGGCTTCGCGGGTGTCGAGCACGCGTACAACCTCGACGCCTGCACCATGCAGCGCCAGCGCGGTGCGATATGCATCATCGTTGTTGGTCGCTACCACCACGCGCTGCCCCGGGGTCGCGCCCCAGTTCACCACGTAATCGCGCATCGCTGCGGCCAGCATCACGCCGGGCACATCGTTGCCAGCAAACGACAGCGGCCGTTCGATGGCGCCAGTTGCGGTGACGATCTGTTTTGCACGGATCCGCCACAGGCGGTGGCGCGGACCACCCTGCCCCGGTGTGTGATCGGTCAGCCGTTCGTATCCCAGAGCATAACCGTGATCATAGACGCCCGATCCCATGCAGCGGTTGCGCAGAGTGACGTTCTCCATCGCGGTGAGTTCTGCCAGCGCCTGTTCCACCCAGGCTTCGGGATCGTCGCCATCGATGGTCCCACCATCGACCGGCGCCCGACCGCCCCAATGGGCGTTCTGTTCCATCACCAGCACCTTGGCGCCCGAACGAGCCGCCGTCAGCGCCGCCTGAAGGCCGGCAACACCGCCGCCAACCACCAGAACATCGGCAAAGAAATAGAAGTGTTCGTAGGTGTCCGCATCCTTCAGTTCGCGGTCCGGCGCCTGGCCCAGACCTGCGGATTTGCGGATGATCGGCTCGTAGACGTGTTTCCAGAAGGGTTTGGGGTGGATGAACGTCTTGTAGTAGAAACCAGCAGGCAGGAAACGCGCCAGCTTGTTGTTCACGACGCCCACGTCGAACTCAAGGCTGGGCCAGTGGTTCTGCGACTGGGCGCTGAGGCCGGAAAACAGCTCGGTCGTGGTGGCGCGCTGGTTCGGTTCGAACCGCGCACCGGAGCCGAGGCCAACCAGCGCGTTGGGCTCTTCCGCGCCCGAGGCAACCAGCCCGCGTGGGCGGTGGTATTTGAAGGACCGGCCCACCAGCAGCTGATCATTGGCCAGCAGCGCCGAGGCCAGCGTATCCCCGGCATAGCCTGTCATCCGCGTGCCGTTAAAGGTGAACTCGATGGGTTTGGAGCGGTCGATCAACCGGCCCTGATTGGCAAGACGCGTGCTCATGCTGCGAACCTTTCACGATAAAAGGCGGTGGTATTCGGTGTGTGTTCCGCGAAACGGGCCATGCCCGGCTGCGGTCGGTCTGTGCGACGAAGTACGCCTGTCATGACTTGGCATCCGAAAACTCGCGCCAGCTCCAGCCGGGGCGTTTGGCGGTGATCGCGTCGCGAATTTCCTGCGGCGGCTCGGTGGTCTGCGCCGAATAGGTGCCAAAAACCTCAAGCGTCATGGTGCAGCGGGCCGCGTGGAACCACTTGCCGCAGCCATTGACGTGCCGCCAGCGTTCGAAATGCACGCCTTTGGGATTTTCCCGCATGAACAGATAATCATGGAACTCATCATCCGAGGAGCCGGGACCAAAGCGCGTCAGATGCGCCTCACCGCCACCGTGCAGTTCGGTTTCTTCGGCTTTGACGCCGCAATAGGGGCATTCAAGGATCAGCATGGGCCATGCTCCGGTTTGGTCTGGTCTACTGCCCCCGAACCGAGGGCGGGGATCGGGCACGATGCGACGCAGGGCGTCACATTGGATGAACGAAGGGAAACAACCATCAGTGCGCCACCCCTGCCGCGACGCTCTCGTCGATGAACTTGCCTTCCTTGAAGCGCATCATCGAAAATTCCTCGGCCAGCGGCGAATGGCCGGTTGCCATCAGCTCGGCCATGGCCCAGCCAGATCCCGGAATGGCCTTGAAACCGCCAGTACCCCAGCCTGCGTTGACGAAACAGTTCTGGACCGGCGTTTTCGAGATGATGGGCGAGCGGTCGCCGGTCACATCCACGATACCGCCCCACTGGCGCAGCATCTTCAGGCGCGACACCATCGGGAAAGTCTCGTTCAGCGCACGCACGGTCTCCTCGATATGGTGGAAGGACCCGCGCTGGGTGTAGTTGTTGTAGCCGTCGGTGCCGCCACCAATCACCATCTCGCCCTTGTCGGACTGGCTCATGTAGCCGTGCACGGTGTTGGCCATGACGACCACATCCATGCAGGGCTTGATCGGCTCGGACACCAGCGCCTGCAGCGCCACGCTTTCGACCGGCAGGCGGAAGCCCGCCATCTGGGACAGGTGCGAACAGTTGCCTGCAACCACCATGCCCAGCTTGTCACAATCAATCGCGCCCTTGCTGGTGTCGACGCCGATCACCCGGCCACCTTCGGTGCGCACGCCGGTGACTTCGCATTGCTGGATGATGTCCATGCCCATGGCTGAACATGCCCGGGCATAGCCCCAGGCCACCGCGTCGTGGCGCGCGGTGCCGCCGCGCTCCTGCCACAGGCCACCCAGCACGGGGTAACGCGGCCCTTCAAGGTTGATGATCGGCACCAGTTCCTTGACCCGCGCGGGTTCGATCCACTCGGTCGACACGCCCTGCAGCGCGTTGGCATGGGCCGTGCGCTTGTAGCCGCGCACCTCATGCTCGGTCTGGGCCAGCATGATGACGCCGCGCGGGGAGAACATCACGTTGTAGTTCAGATCCTGGCTCATATCCTCGTATAGGGAACGCGCCTTTTCATAGATCGCCGCCGACGGATCTTGCAGGTAGTTCGAGCGGATGATGGTGGTATTGCGCCCGGTGTTGCCGCCGCCCAGCCAGCCCTTTTCCAGCACCGCCACATTGGTGATGCCGAAATTCTTGCCAAGGTAATAGGCCGTGGCAAGGCCGTGCCCGCCCGCGCCGACGATGATCACATCATAGTGGCGTTTGGGCTCGGGAGCGCGCCAGGCGCGTTCCCATCCGGTGTGGTAGCGCAGGGCCTCCCGCGCGACTGCAAAGGCTGAATAGCGTTTCATGAGCGAATCCGATGATGCGTGTCTGGTCTTGGGTATGCCCGAGGGGCGGCTCCGGGCCGTGCCGTTTATCGTCGCATTTGTGCATAGTTGCGACATCACCTTTCTACCACGTCTGCGACCGTGTCGCACGCGGTCTGCCTCGCCCGCGAGCCGACTGACATACCGGGCACGACAGGGTGACGCAGCAGTTAGGCCTTTTTTCCGCGCCTGCGGAGATATAGATGGAGATCAAACATCGGAGTAAGCATGGTTTTCTGGATCCTCATCGCATTCATGGCCCTGGCCATCGCCGGATTGATGGCATTGGTTCTGCTGCGCAGCCGCGCAACGGGAGAGCCGCCAGCCGCCTATGACCTGCGCGTCTATCGCCAGCAATTGCGCGACGTGGACAAGGATCTGGCGCGTGGCGTGATCAACGAAGCCGACGCCGGCCGTATCCGCACCGAGGTCTCCCGCCGCATTCTGGCCGCCGATGCGCAACTGCAGGAACAGACCGAAGGCGCGCGGCAACCCCGGATGGCGACCCGCGCGGTGGCGGTGATCATCGTTCTGGGGATCTGTGGCGGAACACTGGGGATATACGCGACCCTGGGCGCACCAGGCTATGGTGACCTCAGCCTCAAGAGCCGCATCGCCATGGCGCAGGAGCGCGCCGACAGCCGCCCCAGCCAGGCCGAAGCTGAAGCCCAAGTGCCGCCTTTTCCGGCGCCCGATGTCGAAGACAGCTACCGCCAGCTCGTCGATCAACTGCGCCAGACCGTGGCCAAGCGTGAAGACGATGCCCAGGGTCAGGCCCTGCTGGTACAGCACGAGGCGAACCTCGGGAATTTCATCGCGGCCTATCAGGCCAAGGAAAAGTATATCGACATCATGTCCGGCGATGTGGAAGCCGCCGATTTCGGCGAGCTGGCCGAGCTGATGATCATGGCAGCCGGTGGTTATGTCTCTCCCGAAGCGGAAAAGGCGCTAAGCCAGACGCTGCGACTGGACCCGGAAAACGGACCGGCACGCTATTACTACGGGTTGATGCTGGGACAGGTGGGACGGCCTGACCTCTCCTACCAGATCTGGGCGGAAACCCTGCGCAAGGGCAATGCCGATGATCCCTGGGTCCGCGGCATTCAAAGCCAGATCGAAGAGATGGCCGTGCGCGCCGGGGTCGATTATCAGCCGATCCAGCCCAAAGGCGCGCCGACCCCGCCCTTTGCTGGCGCCATGCCCGGCCCCGATGCGGCGGACGTGGAAAACGCCGCCGAGATGAGCGAAGCCGACCGGGCCGAGATGATCCGCGGCATGGTGGCTCGCCTGTCGGACAGGCTCGCGACCGAAGGTGGCACGGTCCAGGAATGGTCCCGTCTGATCGGGGCGCTGGGAGTGCTTGGCGATCTGGATCAGGCCCGCGTCATCTATGACGAAGCTCGCCAGACCTTTGCCGGGGACGCCGCCGCGCTTGACATGATCACCCAGGCCGCCCGTCAGGCAGGGGTGGCCGAATGATCCTTGATACCTTTGAAGAATTCGCCGCCGCCCTGCCCTCTTACTCTGCGCTGGTCGGGCTGGACCTGGGCGAGAAAACCATCGGGGTTGCCGTCTCGGACCGGATCGGCGCGGTGGCCACACCGCTGGAAACCATCCGGCGCAAGAAGTTCACCCTCGACAGCGCGCGCCTGCTGGAGATCATCAAGGAACGCGAGGTAGGCGGCATCCTGCTCGGCCTGCCGCGCAATATGGATGGCAGCGAAGGACCACGCTGCCAATCCACCCGCGCCTTTGCCCGCAACCTGACGCGACTGACCGAACTGCCGATCGGCTTCTGGGACGAAAGGCTGAGCACAGTTGCCGCCGAAAAAGCCCTGCTGGAGGCGGATACGTCCCGCAAACGCCGCTCCGAGGTGATCGACCATGTCGCCGCCTCCTATATCCTGCAGGGAGCGCTGGATCGGATGAGGCACTTGGGCAATGGATGACGGCATGAGCGACAAGGTCTGGAAACGCGACGAAATCCAGTCGCCTTGCATCAAGATCTGTGTGGTTCACCCCGCAGAGCGGATCTGCACTGGCTGCTACCGCTCGATTGACGAAATTACCCAGTGGTCGCGGATGAGCAATGATGAACGCGCTGCGGTGATGGAAGAACTGCCGGGGCGTGCCGCCGGGCTGACCAAACGCCGTGGCGGTCGCGCTGCCCGACTGGAGCGCAAATAACGCCGCCCGCGTACAGCGGTCAGTCAGCACAGGATTGATGGTTCACCGGTCTCCGGCTGACTGATGCCTCAGGCGGCAGAGCGCCCTGCCACCTGTGACAGCGCTTCCAACACCAGATCAGGACCGGCCCCCGGACGGTTCGCGCCCTCGGAGAGGATCCGCCGCCATGCACGCGCGCCGGGTTTACCGGCAAAAAGACCCAGCATATGTCGGGTAATCTGATGCAGCCGCGCGCCATCTCTCAACTGCCGCTCTATATAGGGAAGCATCTCATTCACCACGGCGGATGCGTCGCGCGGCTCGCCGGTGCCATAGATCACCGGGTCGGCAGCCGACAGAATATCGGCGGGCTGGTGATAGGCCGCGCGTCCGACCATGACACCATCAAGACCCCGGTCCAGATGTTCCCGCGCCGCGTCCAGGGAGGCAATGCCACCGTTCAGTGAGATATGCAGATCGGGAAACGCCGCCTTCATCTGATGCACCAGATCGTAATCCAGCGGCGGGATATCCCTGTTTTCCTTGGGTGACAGCCCTTGCAGCCAGGCCTTGCGCGCGTGGATCGTCACGCGTCGGCAACCCGCAGCGCGAATTTTCTCCAGAAACACCGGCAGGATGTCCTGCGGTTCCTGCTCATCAACGCCGATGCGGCATTTCACGGTGACATCGACCTGCACCTTACCGCGCATGGCCGCCAAGCACTCCGCCACCAGATCCGGCGTCTGCATCAGAACCGCCCCGAAGGCACCGGATTGCACCCTATCGCTGGGACAGCCGCAATTGAGGTTCACCTCATCATAGCCCGCCTCTTCGCCAAGCCGCGCGGCCTCGGCCAGTTCCTGCGGCTCGGACCCGCCCAGCTGCAGCGCCACCGGGTGCTCCTCGGGATTGAAGGCCAGCAGATGCAAGGCCCCACCCCGCACCAGCGCAGGTGCGGTGACCATTTCTGTATATAGGAGTGTCTCACGGCTCAACAGGCGATGCAGGTAACGACAGTGCCTGTCGGTCCAGTCCATCATTGGCGCCACACTCAGACGCGCTGCTTGTTCCAGCTTGGTATTCACAGCCTTGGCTCCATCCTCAATCCGGCCTGCCTTCGGCGCAGGCCGGGGTGCCCAGTCATACACGATTCGACAGGGCTGGGGTGTAGCACATTTCACCGGAGGCAACAGGGAGCCACGGGAAACCCACAGCGCCGTGAACGTCGCCCCCCCTGCCCCAAACCAGATTTCGCGGCGAACAACCGCCCCGAACATGGCAGGAATTGCCCTCTGCGAGCATTGCAGACAGGCCATCCTGAGGTGCCTTAGAACCGGACATTTCGCCCCTCGAAAAACATTGGATTTTTTGCCGAAAATGGTCTTGCAATCCCCCCCGAAATACATCAGAAGTGCGCCTCACGGAGAGGTGGCCGAGTGGTCGAAGGCGCACGCCTGGAAAGTGTGTAGGCGGGAAACCGTCTCCAGGGTTCGAATCCCTGTCTCTCCGCCATACCCCCCTTAGATGCTCAATTTTTAGACCCGTTTGTGGCTGGATTTCGTTGCCATTTCAGGCGACCATGTGGGCGTGGCCCAGCGCCGGGCGTCTACGTCTCCATGGCTAAAAGAGCGGTCACATGAACGCTCCACGCCATTGATCTTTGTCAACGTGCTGGACCTGTGGGCTGCGATAATGCCCCAGCGCCCGACAGAGCGGGCGCCCTGCGGAGGCACAGGGTGAAACACAGATCGAAACAATCGCATAAACCGGAGCCGGCGCACCCCGAGCGGCGGCAAACGGACCTGCCTTGGAAAACCCCGAAGCCCTCTCATGAAGACCCGGAGGCTCTGTCTCTGGTCCAGGCGATCATGAGGTCACCAGAGTACAGGCGCGCGGACGAGGACATCGATTACCTGCAAAGTGAAGACACCCGCGGCGTCCGGCTGCAGTTGGACTATCTCAAGGCAGAGCGGCTCCTTGAGCACCATCGGATCAAACACTCCATTGTGGTGTTCGGAAGCACCCGGATCCCGGAGCCGAAAGCCGCCCAGCGCAAGGTGGCAGAGCTCGAGGCGGTTCAGAACGGTCCTGCAGAGCACTGGCCTTCGGGCCTCGAACGCGATCTGAGGATCGCAAGGCGCCTTCTCGACAAAAGCCACTATTACGAGGTGGCGCGTGAATTCGGACGCATCGTCGGGGCACAGGAGCAAACGAACGGCGACAAGCTGGCACTGGTTACGGGCGGAGGGCCAGGCCTGATGGAAGCCGCAAACCGCGGTGCGCATGATATGGACGCAACAACCGTGGGACTGAACATTACCCTGCCGCACGAGCAGTTCCCAAACCCCTATCTGACTCCCGGATTTTGCTTCCGGTTCCACTATTTCGCGATCAGAAAGCTGCATTTCCTGCTCCGGGCACGAGCCCTAGTGATCTTTCCCGGCGGCTATGGCACGCTTGATGAGTTCTTTGAGGCCCTCACCCTGATCCAGACCCGGAAGATCGCGCCGATGCCGCTGATCCTGGTCGGGGAAGACTACTGGCGCGGCGCCTTTGATCCCGAGTTTTTGGTCGATGAGGGTGTCATCGCCCCCGAGGACCGGGACCTTTTCTGGTTCGCCGAAACGGCCGAGGAAATCTGGGAGGACATCCAACGCTGGTACGCCCGTGCCGGAAAATCCATCGTCGATCAGGAGGAATAGAGGATGCAGATTTCGTTTCACGGCGCCGCTGGTACCGTCACCGGGTCCTGCCATCTGGTGACAGTTGGCAACCTCAAGATCCTGGTGGATTGCGGCATGTTTCAGGGCGGCCACGAACTCAAGGAAGAGAATGTCGGCGACTTCGGCTTCGACCCTGCCTCTATAGACGTCCTGCTGCTTACCCATGCGCATCTGGATCATTGCGGACGCATTCCGCTGCTGGTGAACCGGGGCTTCCGGGGCGACATCATCTGTACTGCCGCAACCCGGGATCTGGCCCGGCTGGTCATCCTCGATTCCGCGAATCTACACGAAGAAGAGGCGCGTCGGCGGCAGCGGCACTCCGAGAAAGGGCACAAACATCAGCCGCTCTATGACACGCTCGACGCGGTCATGAGCTTTGACCACTTCAATCGCATCGCTGACTACGGCGTGCCCATCCGCCTCGGGCACGACGCAAGCGCCATCTTCTATGAGGCGGGCCATATCCTCGGCTCGGCCAGCATCCTGCTTAGCGTCACCGAGGACGGGCGCAATCGCCGCATCCTGTTCTCGGGCGATATCGGCCCATCGGACAGGCCGTTCCTGAGTAATGCTCAGCCGCCGGGTGATGCGGATATCATCGTGATGGAAACCACCTATGGCGATCGCGATCACCGCTCGCTTGAGGCCTCGGTGGATGAATTGCTCGAAGCCATCGCTGACACGCAGGCACGGGGCGGCAATGTCATCATTCCAACCTTTGCCCTGGAGCGGGCGCAGGAGCTGCTCTTCTTCATGAATGAAGGCATCAAACGGGATATCCTGCCACAGGATTTGAGGGTATTTCTCGACTCCCCGATGGCGATTTCGGCCACAAAGATCTTTCGCAACCATCCCGAGGCGATGACCCGCGAAATCGCGGAGCAGATCCGGTCGGGGCAAGATCCCTTTTCACTGCCCGAGTTGGAATTCACGCGTGAGACGGCAGAATCGATGCAGCTCAACCACATACACTCTGGCGCGGTGATCATGGCGGGGTCGGGCATGTGCACGGGGGGTCGCGTCCGGCAACACCTGAGGCACAACCTCGCCCACGAAGAATGCAGCGTCATTTTCGTCGGCTTCGCTGCCGAGGGCACGCTCGCGCGTATCATCATCGACGGCGCTCAGTCGGTGAAACTGTTCGGCGATCACATCCCGGTCCGGGCTCGCATCCACACGATCAACGGATTTTCCGCCCATGCAGGCAAAAAGGAACTGCGCGCCTGGCATGAAAAGAACCGCACGCCCGACATTACCTTCCTGATCCACGGGGAAGAAGACGCACGAAAAACCTT
The DNA here is from genome assembly GCF_041008785.1 of Pseudophaeobacter sp. 1A16562. NCBI lineage: Bacteria > Pseudomonadati > Pseudomonadota > Alphaproteobacteria > Rhodobacterales > Roseobacteraceae > Pseudophaeobacter > Pseudophaeobacter sp. 1A16562. The sequence continues at coordinate 61,163 of NZ_JAXGFT010000009.1, forward strand.
TGCAAAGGGCCTTAAATCGGAGCGGATAGAGTTTCCGACCATGCATCAGAGTTTCGAAATCTGACGGCGCGCCGGAGCGAACCCGCCATCGGCGATGCCCGCCAAACAGACGCAATGCAGAAAGGACCGCAGGACGATGCTCAAAATCATGAAAGAAAGCGACGGGCCCGTCGTCGGTATTCGGGCCTCCGGACTTTTGCACGAAGAGGACTACACCACTTTGTTGCCCGAACTCGAAGCGCGTTTTGACACCTACGGCAAACTGCGCCTCCTGTTCTTCGCGGACAGCGATTTTGAAGGGTGGGATATCAGGGCCGCCTGGGACGACATGTCTTTCGGGCTAAAGCATGCCTCGGATTTTGAACGTCTCGCGCTTGTCGGCGCGCCCGATTGGGTCGTCTGGTGCCTCAAGCTCAGCGCGTTCCTGATGAAGGGCGAAGTCAAGGTGTTCGATGGCGATGCGCTTGATGCCGCCTGGGATTGGGTGCGGGCTTAACCCTGTCGGCGTTATTTGCCTTCGACCGCCTCGGAGCCAACGATGACATCGAGCATGTCCGATGTCGTCTGCTCCTGCAGGGCCTGCCGTTCCTCTCTGCGCAACTTGTCGAAACGGGAGTCGATATTGCGCGTCGCCGCATCCATGGTCAGCAGCCGCACATTGTTTTCACAGGCAAGGCTTTCCATCAATGCATGGGCGATCTCGGCAAAGAGATATTCCCCCGCGAGCCGGTCCAGCAACTCCGGCGTGGGCAAATGGTGCAACGGCGGCGCAGCAGCGGCTTTCTGCGGGGGATCTGCCGCGAGCGGCAGGACAGAGCGATGCACGACCGCGTAGGTGCCGCTTTTCTCATGCTGGGCAAAGACCACCCGCGCGTGTGTCGCTCCCATCACCCGGTTGGTCGCCCGCCGCGCAAGTTGCGTCACACCGCTCACCCGCGAAGTCATCGGCAGCGCGATCTCCGGCTGCATGTGCATCTCGCCCGCAAGGATCTGACCACGCCGCCCGATCAGCACAAGCCTCTCTTCTGGCATGCGGATCTCTTGCACATGCTCCATGATGCGCGTGTTGAAGCCGCCCACGAATCCGTTTTCCGAGGTGATCACCAGCAGGACTGGCGCGCCAGTCTCGTCTGGTGTCTTGCGCCCGGGCAATTGGCTGAGGCTCGCGATCGCGCGGTCCACCGTGGCACAGAAAGCCTGTGTGCCGATCAGCGCCTCCTGAGCTTCGCGTGCCCGCACAGCCGCCATGGATCGCATCGCCGTGACCAGAACGCCAAGCTGCCCGAGGCTTTCGAGCCGGGCCTCTATGCGGGCAAGTTCAACCACCTGACGCGCCCTCAGCGCGGTGGATGCGGTTGAACTCATCCGCGCAGGACCTCGCGAACTCACGCAGCGCATCGCGCGCCTCATCAGAAAGCGCATGCGTTTTGTCTATTTCGGCTACCACATTGGGGCGCTGGCTTGGCAGGCGCTGCGCCAGCATCTCCCGAAACTTGGGAATATCCGGCAGCGGCATCTCATCCAGCATGCCGTCGGATATGGCCAGCAACAGGGCAACCTGCAGCGACAGCGGCAAGGGCTGGTACTCGGGCTGCGCGAGGATCGCCCTTAACCGACGGCCATGAGCGATGGTTCTGGCAGTCTTGTCATCCACCATCGCACCAAAACGGGTGAAGATTTCCAGCTCAAGGTATTGCGCGTAGTCCAGCTTCAGCGATTGGGCGAGAGACTTGATCGCCTTGGCCTGCGTGGCGCCACCGACGCGACTGACACTCAATCCGACGTTCACCGCGGGCTTTTGCCCCTCATAGAACAGTTTCTGCCCCACGATGATCTGCCCATCGGTGATCGAGATCAGGTTGGTGGGAATATAGGCGGTCAGGTTCTCGGCCTGCGTTTCCGCAATCGGCAGGGCCGTCAGCGAGCCGCCACCAAGATCGGGCGCCAGTTTCGCAGCCCGTTCCAGCAAACGCGAATGCAGGTAGAAGACATCGCCGGGATAGGCCTCGCGCCCCGGGGGCTTGCGCAGCAGAAGCGACAATTGTCGGTAGACCATCGCATGTTTGGTCAGGTCGTCCATCACCAGCAGCGCATGCTGGCCCCGGTCGCGAAAATATTCGGCGATGCTACAGGCCGCAAAGGGGGTGATCCACTGCGCCCCGGGCGCGGCATCAGCGGCCCCCACAACGAAGATGCAGCGATCAATTGCCCCATGCGCGCGGATGGATTCGACCACGCGCGACACGGTCGAGCTTTTCTGCCCGATGGAGGCGTAGATGCAGACGACATCGGTGTCGCGCTGATTGATGATCGTATCGACCGCGATCGAGGTCTTCCCCGTCTTCCGGTCCCCGATGATGAGCTGGCGCTGCCCCCGCCCAAGGGGAATCATCGCGTCGACCACGGTCAGGCCAGTCAGCAAGGGTTCGGTGACAAGATCACGATCAACGATGCCAGGCGCAGGTTTTTCGATCGGATCATACCGCGCCGCGACAACCGGCGGCCCACCATCCAGAGGTTCTCCAAGCGGTGATATGATACGCCCCAGCAGCCCATCGCCAACCGGAACCCGTGCGATGGTTCCAGTGTTGAAGACCCGGCTGCCTGCGGTGATTTCCTCGTAGGGCGACAGCAGCACGCAGCCCAGGCTGTCTTCGGCGATGGTCATCGCCATTCCCATGCTGCCATCCTCAAAACGCAAAAGCTCATCAAGACGCGTCTGCCCCAATCCCGAAACATGCGCGACACCGTCCCCGATCTGCTCTACGCGTCCGACCTGCTCCAGCTCAGGCGCAAGACGGGTCTGCTCCAGCCGGTCGCGGGCGCCGGATATCCAATCAGAAAGCGGGGTTTCCAGAACCATGGCTCAGACCTCCAGCGACTGCGCGGCGCGTTTCAGCCGGTCGGCCACGGAAAACCGCAGGGCGGCATGTGGGAAATGCAATTCCGCCCCGCCAAGGATCTCGGCCTTTTCAGTGAAAACCACGGCTACGTCCGCCCCGAAATACTTGGACAGGCAGGCATTCCAGGCCGCCTTCTCCTCATCCGAGAGGCCATGAGCCATCACCACGGTCATTGCAGCATCCTTGGCCTGCAGGTCGACCTTGAGCGTGTCGAGATCGACCTGTGCCAGACCGTCAAGATGGGCCTGAACCTGCGCAAGCGTTTCCGAAACTGTACAGGGACCACGAAGCGCCACCCGCGCCAGATCTGTCGCAAGCGCCTCAATCTGATGTTTGAGCGATTGCAGCGCCTGATGTTTGTCCTCTTCGATTTTTGCACGCGCATCCGTCAGCAGCTGCGCTGCCTCTTTGCGCGCCGCCTCAAGGCGTTTATCCCTTTCGGCCTCTAGGGATTTGTGAAAGGCGGCTTCCCGTTCCTGCCGCTCTGCGGCAAGCTGCGCAGTCTTGTCCTCATAGGTGCGCCGGACGGCCTGCGCTTCTTCCAGTTTGTCCTTGGCCGCATCGCTTGCGGCCTTGTCCGCCGCTTCACGCTCTTCGATGATCCTGCGGATCGGACGATAAAGGAACCGGCTCAGAAGCCAGATGACGATCAGGAAGTTGACCGTCTGAAGTCCCAGTGTCCACCAGTCGATCTGCATTCTCAGCCCACAAACGGATTGGCGTAAAGAAGCAGCAGCGCGATGACGAGACAGTAGATCGCCATGGTTTCGATCATGGCGAGGCCGACAAACAGCGTCCGCGATAATGTCGCGGCGGCCTCTGGTTGCCGGGAAATTGCCTCCATCGCCGCAGCGATGGCACGCCCCTCGCTGTAGGCGGGCATGATCGCACCAAATGACACGGCGACCGCCGCTCCGATGACGCTGACATGTTCGATATAGTCCATGATTTCCCTTTCCTTATGTCTCGACCGCGCCGACAGCGGCAGCGATGTAGACGGCGGCGAGAACGGTGAAGATGTAGGCCTGGATTATCCCGATCAGGATCCCGAGCAGCAGAAACGGGACCGGAACCAGTAGGCCGGTCAGAAACACCACGATGGCCAGGACGAACTCGTGGCTCATCATGTTGCCGAACAGGCGGATCATCAGCGAAAAGGTCCGCGTCAGCTCCGACAGGATATTCAGCGGCAGAAGAAGCGGGCTCGGCTCCAGATAGTGCCGCAGATATGGCCCCGTGCCGCGAATCTTCAGACCGTAGAAATGCACCGACAGGAAGACGATCAATGCCAGCGCGGCGGGCGTCTCAATATGTCCGGTGGGCGGTGTGGCACCGGGCAGCACAGCCGCAAGATTGGCAAGGCAGAGGAACAGAAATAGTGACCCAAGCAGCGGCAGGAAGGGCCAGGGATCACGCCCGAGGATCTCGCGCAGCTGTTTCACGATAGCGAGCAGCACAACTTCGAGCGCCGCCTGAACAGGGCCGGCATCATGGGCGGGTCTGCGTAACGCGATGCGCAGGAACGCTGCCATGGCCAGCATCAACGCCCAGGTCGTGACCACGGCGCGGCTGATCGGCACCGGGCCGATGTGAAACAGGATATCGGGCAGCAGCGGGCTCGTGTCCATCAGCCCTGTCCTTTGACCCGCCGGATGGCGATCATGCGCGCCGCGATGAACCCCAGCAGCGTCAGGATCAGCGGCGCCGTGCCCTGCATGGCCGCCAATGCGAATGCCCCGGTTGCCAGCACCAACCGCAGGCCAACGAACACCGCCGCGCGGCGCCATCCCGCATCAGCTTCGATTGCTGCAACCGTCCGCCCTAAAAGGACAAAATAGACAGCTCCCAGGACAAGGCCCGCAAGCAGCCAGGGAAGCAGGTTCAGGAGTTGGCTCAACAAAAGGTATAATGTCATTTCTCATTCATCCTGTGCCATGCAAGGAAAAAGCCGAAACAGGCGCCCGCAAATGTCAGGGCGCCGCTGAAAGTAACACCGGTGCCCAGCTTGCTATCAAGCCACCGGCCCAAAAAAACGCCGAGCAGCGTTGGCGCGACGATGAGCCAGCCCAGCGCGCCGATCATCGAAAGGTTCTTCCACAGGGGACGTTCGCCCTCCTCCTGCCATTTCTGGCGCCGGTCCTGGGTTGTGCGGATGACCTTCAGCATTTCATCGCGTTCGTTGTTGTCCGGATCGCTCATGATCGCGCCTCCCCTGCCCCCAGGCTGGCCCCGGCGTCCAGTCGTGGCGTGGTCGTCTCCTTGCGCGCGCCCCGCAGCAACCGTTCGATCTGGCGCATCGTGGCCAGATGCAGGCGGTGTTCGGATTTGCGCGTCACATCTTCGTCGCTGTCCTCGCGCTGCAATTCCGCAATCGCGCTGGACCCGAGATCGGAAAGCTGATCCTCGCGCCAGGCGCCGCGGGCGGCGATGTCGATCCTGCTCCCGCCCTGCACCGTGAGGATACCGCCCCGGATGACAACCACTCCGGAACGCGTCTTGGTCCGCCAGCTGACAACCGAAATTGGCAGGACCGTCAGGAAATCCGCATGTCCGGGCTGGATACCAAAGGCGCCGGTATCGTCGCTTGCACGGACCGAGACGATGTCATCGACCTCCTCGACAATCTCCGTAGGGGTGGCGACGACAAGTTTCATGTGCTCTGCCGCAACTTGGCTTGCGCCGCCCGGGCGTCTTCCAGCGTGCCCACCATATAAAGCGCGCTTTCGTCCCAATCGTCGGTCTCGCCGTCCAGAATGGACTCGCATCCGGTCAGCGTGTCTTCAAGACTGACCGAGACCCCGGCCCGTCCGGTAAATTGTGAGGTCACGACAAACGGCTGCGTCATGAACCGGATAAGGCGCCGCGCGCGCCCGACGGCCTGCCGGTCCGTCGCGCTCAGCTCGTCGATCCCGAGCAGCGAGATGATCTCCTGCAGTTCCCTGTACTGCTCGATCAGGCGCCGTACCCGCTCGGCCGTATCATAGTGGCGCTGACCGATAATCAGGGGATCGTGGAGCGATGAGCTTGAGGCGAGCGGATCAATCGCGGGATACAGACCTTCGCTGGCCATGTCCCGGCTGAGCACGATGGCACTGTCGAGATGGGTGAAGGTTTCCGCGACCGCCGGATCGGTAAAATCATCGGCCGGAACATAGACCGCCTGGATCGAGGTAACCGCTGCGCTGCGGACCGAGGCAATCCGTTCCTCCAGCTCTGCGATTTCCGTCGCCAGCGTTGGCTGATAGCCCACGCGCGACGGCAAACGCCCCAGCAGACCCGAGACCTCTGAACCGGCCTGAACAAAGCGAAAAACATTGTCGATCAGGAACAAGACGTCCTGCGCCATTTCATCTCGGAAATACTCGGCAACGGTGAGGGCAGAGAGCGCCACGCGCCAGCGCGCACCGGGTGGCTCGTTCATCTGACCAAAGACCAGAACCGTTCTGTCGATCACGCCGGAGCGTTTGAGGTCGAGCCACAGCTCATGTCCCTCGCGGGACCGCTCACCGACCCCAGCAAAGACCGATTGCCCCTTGTAACGGTCAGCGATGGAGCGGATCAGTTCCATGATCAGAACAGTCTTGCCAACCCCGGCGCCACCGAACATGGCGGCCTTTCCGCCGCGTGCAAGCGGAGCAAGAAGGTCGATCAGCTTGATCCCGCTCGAAAAAACCTCGGTGCCTGCATTCTGTACCGACAATAGCGGCGCGCGCCGGTGAATGCCGCGGCGTGGCGTGCTTTCGGGCAGGTCCGGCCCCTTGTCGATCGTCTCTCCGACCACATTGATCATACGGCCCAACACCTGCTCTCCAACTGGCACAGTGATCGGGCTGCCGGTCGCCAGGACAGGCATTCCGCAAGCCAGCCCCGCCGTTTCATGAATGGCAACGCAGCGCACATGGGTCGGGTCGGCGTGTTGTTGCACCTCCAGCAACAGTTTGCTCGGGCGGTCCCACTGTACCTCAAGCGCGCTATTGATCTCTGGCAAATCGCCCTCTGCAAAGCGCACCTCAATGACGGAGCCGTCAATGCGGGAGACGGCTCCCTGCACGCCTGTGCTGTCGCTTGGCGAGGGTGTCCGGATATCTGCTGCGGTCTCGCTCATCTCAATGCATCATAAACAGAGAACGTTGGGCATGGTGTATCATATAGCGCGTGACGCCTCCGAAAATCGCCTCCCAGCTGCGGAAATGACCATATCCACCCATGACGATCAGCCCGCAGTGCAGATCGACTGCGGCTTCTGCCAACACGGCACCGACGGGCTCGGCGCCCTTGCGGCGGGTCTCGACCGTGCAGGGAACACCGTGCCAGGCAAGATGGTCGCGGATACTGTCGCTGTTCGGCTGGTCCTCATGCGGGTCCGCCGCGTGCACGAGAAAAACCTCCTGCAACGGCAAACCACTGGCGAGCCAGGCCGAGATCGCCCGCACGCAGGCGCTGCTGCCATCCCAGGCAATCATGACGCGGGACATATCTGCCTGCTGGCCGTCTTCCCCCGGCAGATAGAGCACCGGGCGCCCTGACCGCAACAAGGCAGCCTCCAGAACATTATCCGCCATCAGAGTGTATCTGGCGGTCTCAGGCGTAAAGATCGTCGCATCTGCGCGTCTGGCCAGGGGGGTGATCAACTCCTGCGGCTCCCCCTTGATCCGGTGCCATGCGCCGCTGGCAGTCGACGCGAGCGACGGTTTTTGCCGCAGCTCCAACCCGGCCTCCTTACGTAGCTTGGCAAACAACCGGCGCGACGCCTCGGCCGCGCTGCGCCCGTGATCTTCCATGCGGTCTCGGATGTCGGACAAAGGACCGTCCTGTTCGGTCGGCTCAATGCCCGTATAGATGAATGTCTCTTTCGGGTCCGGAAGCAGAAAGACCACATCCAGATGGCAGGGCAGACGCTTGGCCAGGGTGATGGCCCGGCTCAGGCTTGACGGGTCATAGCGCCCCGGTGCAATCGGCATCACGATGTTCCGCATTGCCATGTTTTGTCCCTTTACCGACGCGGCCTTATCCCAGGAGACCACCAAAAAACTGGGATCGCCTCCAATTCCCGACCGACGATAAAGCGGTCCTGCGCCTACGCTTTGACATAAATCAGGGATCGCAGCTGCCGCCGTTCCTATGGTCGCGCCTATGTACCTGACGTTCAAAACATGTGCAGACTGGCTGAGACTGTCATGACGGGGAGACCGGCATCGCAATGATGAGTTTCATGGTGCAGGCTACACGGGCGCTCTTCGCCCTGCCTTTTCTAATTCCGTCTTGTCAGGGACCCGATACGCATGTGGCGCTGGGCGTGCTTGCGCGCGAACGCGTTGCTCTCACCGCGACCGCCAACGAGATCATAACCGAATTGCCCGTCGCCGAAGGTCAGAGCGTGACGGCGGGGACGGTTCTAGTCCAACTTGATGACAGGCTGGCGCAAGCCAACCTTGATGTGACGCTGGCAAACCGGGCGCAGGCGCAGGCCGATCTGGAGCGGCTGCAAACCGGCGCGCGCGAGGAAGAAATCGCGATTGCACAATCCCGGGTCGATGGAACCCGGGCCGTCTATCACGAGGCGCAGAGTACGGTCGAGCGCAACAGCCAGTTGCTGAAACGCGGGACGATCACGCAGGCCAGCCTTGATCAGGACATCGCGCGGCGCAATGCCGCCCTGGCGGAACTGCAAAGCGCCGAACAGACCTTGCTGGAAATCGAAACCGGCGCGCGCGAAGAGGACATTCGCATTGCCGAGGCCAAGCTGAGAGCAGCCGATGCGCAGGTCGCTGCCGAGCGGATCCGGCTGCAGAACCTCACAATCGTCGCATCCCGTGATGGCATTCTCGACAACCTGCCCTGGAGCCTTGGAGAGCGTGTGCCGATGGGCAGCCCGGTGGCAATCCTGTTGACGGATGATCGACCCTTTGCCCGAATCTATGTTCCGGAACCCGCCCGGGCAGGCCTCAAGATCGGCGCAGAAGTGCAGGTTGAGGTCGATGGGATCGAGGGCCGCTTTTCCGGCACCGTCCGCTGGATCAAGTCCGAGCCTGCCTTCACGCCCTATTACGCCTTGAACAAGGAACAGCGCAGCCGCCTTGTCTATATGGCCGAAGTGGACATGCCACCGCAGGCCGGTGATCTTCCGGTCGGATTGCCCGTGACGGCCTATCTGCCATGAGCGGAGTTGTCGTGGAAACCCATGGGCTGACCCGCATGTTCGGGACCAAGACGGCGGTCGACAAGGTTGATTTGAAGATCACCAAAGGTACGGTCTACGGCCTGCTGGGCCCAAACGGATCGGGCAAAACGACCGCCATGCGCATGCTGCTTGGTTTGCTGAAACCCACCGCCGGTGAGGCTCTGGTTCTGGGTACGCGGCTTCCGGGCAATGCAGAACCGCTCAAACGCCACATCGGATATATGACGCAGGGTTTCACGCATTACCGCGACCTGACCGTTCTGGAGAACCTCGGCTTCATCGCCGATATCCACGATTTCGGCGGCCGCCGAAAACGCGCCCGGATCAAAGAGCTGCTGGATACCTACGATCTGGCCGCGCAGGCCGATAAATTTGCCGGTGAGATGAGCGGGGGGCAGCGCCAGCGTCTTGCGCTGGCCGCGACGGTTCTGCACCGGCCCGAGTTGTTGTTTCTGGATGAGCCCACTGCCGCGGTCGATCCGGAAACACGGCGCAGTTTCTGGGAACAGCTGTTTGATCTGGTCGAAGGCGGAACCACGATCATCGTGTCCACCCACCTGATGGATGAAGCCGAACGCTGCCACCAAATCGCGATCCTGGATCAGGGACGAAAACGGGCTGAAGGTGCACCGCGTAATCTGATGGCGCGTGTGCAGGGGCGCGTCATCGAAGTCTCGGGTCCGGACCTGAGGCCCGTTCGCCGCCATCTTTCGACCACCACAGGTATTTTGTCGGTGGCGCAGGTCGGATCGCGGCTGCGTGTGCTTGTCGCCCCGGAAACCGATGATCCGCAAGCGACGGTGGCAGCGGCCGTTGCGGAGTTTGCGGAGATCCAAACGCAGCTCACGCGCCCCAACCTTGAGGACGTGTTCGTGCTGGCCACAGGGGAAAGAGCCGCGGAGAGGGCGGCGTGATCTCCTACCGACATATCCTCGCCATCATCCGCAAGGAGTTACTGCAACTGCGTCGGGACCGGCTGACCTTTGGCATGATTGTGATGATCCCGCTGATCCAGCTGGTCCTGTTCGGCTATGCGATCAACACGGAGGTGCGCCACATCCCCGCCGCCATCGTCGATCAGAGCAATACGGACGTCAGCCGCGCGCTGGTGCAGATGGTAGAGGCCACGCAGGTGGTCCGCTTTGAAAGCCGGTTCGCCACGGTGGCCGAGGCCGAAGGCGCGATCATGCGGGCCGAAGTCCGAGCGGCCTTCATCATTCCGAAGGACGTCAGCCAGCGCCTTGTCCGCAATCCGGCGGTGGGCGCACGGTTTTCCCAGGGCGCAACGGACACCACCGCGCGCCCCGTCGCCCAATGGATCGCGGATGGGTCGGACACGCTGGTGGCCGGCGCGATCCGGTCCCTGCGCACCATGCCGCTTGAGGCGCTGCTGCGCCAACCATCGACCCGTCCCACCCCCACCTTTGAAGTCGCCTTGTTTTACAACCCCGAGCAACGAACCGTGGTCAATATCGTGCCCGGTCTGGTCGGGATCATCCTGACGATGACGATGATCATGTTCACCGCCGCGGCAATCGTACGCGAATCCGAACGGGGCAATATGGAGATGCTCATCGCGACCCCCATCCGTCCGCTGGAGCTGATGATCGGGAAGATCGTGCCCTTCGTCGGGATCGGCCTGATACAGGTTACCATCATCCTCGGGCTTGGATGGGCCTTGTTTTCGGTCACCACCACCGCGTCGGTCTGGACCTTGCTGGTGGTGACCCTGCTTTTCATCATCGCGAGTCTGTCGCTTGGGCTGGTCATCTCCACGATTGCCAAGAACCAGCTTCAGGCGATGCAGATGACGATTTTCGTGCTGCTGCCCTCGATCCTTTTGTCGGGGTTCATGTTTCCCTACGAGGGCATGCCGGAAGGCGCGCAGCGCCTGGCCGATCTGCTGCCGGTCACGCATTTTCTGCGGATCATCCGCGGCGTCTTTCTACGCGATGCCGGATTGGCCGACGTTCTGCCCGACGCGGCCTGGTTGATCGGCTTTGCGGTGCTGGGAATGACCATTGCATCGCTGCGGTTCAGGAAAAGGCTTGATTGAATGCAGATGCTTGGAAACATGACACCGCAGAGAAGGGCGATGTCGAAACACGCCAAAGGAGCGGATCAAGGCCGATGATCGTGCAGCAACAGACCGGCGCAATTCAAGACCCCGAACTCAGGCACCGCATTATGGCGGGCTTTATCGGCAACGTCGTGGAATGGTACGACTTTGCGCTTTACGGCTACCTGGCGGGCATTATCGCGCCGGTGTTCTTTCCATCCCAAGACCCGACCGCAGGCCTGATCGCTACCTACGGTATCTTCGCGGCCGGCTTTCTGATGCGGCCACTCGGGGCGGCGGTCTTTGGCTGGTTCGGAGATCGCTATGGGCGCGCACGCACCATGCAGATCTCGGTAGCTATGATGGCGCTTCCGACCCTGTTGCTCGGCTTGCTGCCAACCTATGCGCAGGTCGGCGTTCTGGCACCGGTGCTGCTGGTTCTGGTGCGGATCCTGCAGGGCATTTCTGTCGGAGGCGAGTTTTCCTCCTCTGCGACCTATCTGGTTGAAACCGCACCGACGGGACGGCGCGGTCTTACCGGCAGCTGGGCGAATATCGGCTCCATGACTGGATCGCTCCTGGGTGTCGGCGCGGCCGCGCTGGTCACTACCCTGTTTGATGCGCAAACCATGCAGGACGGCGCCTGGCGCCTTCCGTTTCTGGGCGGAGCATTGCTTGGCGTTACCGCCATCCTGATGCGGCGCAACCTGCATGGATCCGAACGTTTCGGCCAACATGACGCCGCACGCGAGGAAACCTCTCCCCTCTTGCAGGCCTTCACCACCAACCTGAAAGAAACCCTCCTCGCGCTGGGTTTTGCTGCCAGCTATGGGACGTGCTTTTACATCACCTTCGTCTACCTGCCGGAATGGCTGTCAGGTCAGAACTTGGTGGAGCGCAGCACAGCCTTGACCATCAACACCGCCATGACGATTCTGGTCATCCCCCTGATGCCGCTTGGCGCCATCGTCGGGGACAGGTTCCTCGCCCGGCGCACGTGGATCGCCGTGGCACTATTGGGGCTGGGTCTCTTGAGCTGGCCAATGCACCTTTGGATGCTGCGATCTGGTGGCGCGATGCTGCCGGTCGTGCTGTTCCATGTGCTTGCCTTCGCCCTGCTGTCGGTTCCGCTTGGCTCTGGCCCGGCGTTGTTCGTAGAGATGTTCCCCGAAGAGGATCGCCTGTCTGGATATTCGGTTGCGTTCAACCTGGGGGTCGGCGTGTTCGGGGGCCTCACGCCAATGATCGCAACCAGCTTGATCGCCAGCACCGGGATCGCAACCGCCCCCGGGCTTTACATGATGCTGGCCTGCGCACTCGCAGTGTTATGCCTGGCCTTCGTCCCGGACCGCAGCCGTGCCGCGTTGCGCTGAGGCAAGCGCCGTCAACCTGCGAGGCTTGTCCGCAGAGTTCGCGCCGATCAAGCGTCGCAGGTTGACGGGCGCCCTCTTTCGGGCTGTTCTCCGCCCCCCACGGTCTACAGGCCGGGCATGAGCCTCAGTACCCGACTGCGCGCGGCAGCAACTCCAACGGAGCCTCCGACAGGCCCGCCCTGGAGACTCCGATAGGCACTGGTGCGTTCCCTGACACCCGGAAGGTTCCGACCAGATCCGACAGGACCTGTGTATCCTGCTGCAGGGACATGATGGCGGCAGCCGTTTCCTCGACCATGGCCGCATTCTGCTGCGTCACGGTATCAAGCTGCGAGACGCCAACCGAAATCTCAGACAGGCCTGTCGATTGAGCCCGCGCCGAGTTGACGATATCTGCCGTCAGCCCCGAAACCGTCTCAATCTCCTGAACGATACTGGTAAGCGCGGCCCCCGCCTGATCCACCATCGCGACGCCTGCATCGACATGCTGCGTGCTGGACGTCACGAGGCTTTTGATCTCTTTTGCGGAATTGGCGGCACGCTGCGCCAGTCCCCGCACCTCGGAGGCTACCACGGCAAAGCCACGACCGGCATCGCCTGCACGGGCCGCCTCGACCCCGGCATTCAGCGCCAGCAGGTTGGTCTGGAAGGCGATGTCGTCGATGACGCTGATGATCTGGGAAATCTGCACCGATGACTCCGAAATCTCGCGCATTTTCAGGACCGCCTGTTCGGCGACCTCATTTCCTGTTGCGGCGTTGTTCCGGGTGACGAGAACCACCTCTTCGGTCTTTGACGTCGATTCTGTTGAGGACCGCATGCTGTTGTTGATCTCTTCCACCGCCGCGGCGGTTTCCTCCAGCGTCGCCGCCTGGGTTTCGGTCCGGCGGGACAGATCCCCAGCAGACTGGCTCACCTCGCTGGCTACGCGGTTCAGATTGCCGGTCGAATCCTGAATGGTAACGATGATATCCCGCATAGAGCCCATCAACTCGTTGAACGACTGGCGCACCTGATCATACCGCGCGGGGTAATCGCTTTCATCCGGGCCGGGGATGCTCTGCGACAGATCCCGTTCCGACATCCGCTTAATTCCGTCACTCAGATACTTAAACGCCGTGTCCTGTTCTGCCTTCTGCGCCGCGAAATAGGCCTCAATCACCTGATAGGTGTCAAAGGCAAAGGCACGGGTCAATGTGCCAAGGATTTCCCCATGTTTACGCTTGGCGAATTTACCCAAAAGCGCCCCAGAGCGTTCCAGCAAGCGCTGCTGGATATATGCATTGGCCCGCGAATAGCCGGAGAGGTACATCGAAAAGGGCAACTGGATCTTGAAATGCACCGTGCCGACACGTTCCGCTGAGGCGAAGTAGGCCTCGTCAAAGGTACCGGACAGAAGCCGCTGCCAGTGCTTTTTTTGCGCGGACCGGGCGTGGTCCATCACGCTGTCGTCCGGAAAGAATTGCGCGATCTCGGGATCTGCGACCGCGAACGAATAAAAATGTTCGAGGGCATCATCAAGGATCGGCATGACCATCTTGCCAGCCCGAACCAATTGTTCGTGGTCGTTCCCCGTCAAAGCAAACTTTGCAAGGGTATCCTGAGTGTCACGCACCATTGTTTGTCCTCACTACAATTTACAAGATCTCATCGTGATACAATTTTTCACGATGAATTTGCGGAATTAGCGCCTTCAATATTTAAGATTTAGACAATTGTGTTTCTCCGATCAAAAGTGCAGATGCGTGGCTGTAACATCCAAAAGGCGTAATCAAGCGCGCTTTCGCATGTGGATTGGGATGTCTACTTACTTTTCAAAAGGATAACGCTCAAAAAATGAGCAGGCAGCAAAGTGATCGCATTGCGACCGCAGTTTCATTTATCGTACATTTAACGATCGCACCGGCGTTTCGAATCAGGAAAAGCCAGTACCCCAAGGCATACCCGCTACCCATTTTCCGGCTTTCAAACAAAAAACCGCCCCTCACAGAATGAGGGACGGCATGCTTTCTTTGTGCTGCGGTTTGCGTTTATCCAGCCAGCGATGGCAGGTAGAGCACAATCCCCGGGAAGGCGACCAGCAGCGCGATGGTGATGGCATCGGCGATGAAGAAGGGTGTCACGCCCTTGAACACGTCCTGCACCGTCAGGTCATCCCGCACACCGGCCACAACAAAGCAGTTGAGCCCGATTGGCGGTGTAATCAGGCAGAACTCAGCCATCTTCACAACCAGAATGCCGAACCAGATCGCACACATGGTGCCGTTCATGCCGAATGCACTATCCGCAGCCGACACGGCTTCGCCGCCGTTCAGCGCCATCACCGCCGGGTAGACAACCGGCAAGGTCAGCAGCAGCATCCCGATGGCGTCCATGAACATCCCCAGCACCGCATAGGCCAAGAGGATGCAGATCAGGATCAGCATCGGCGACATCTCAAGCGAGGTGATCCAGTCCGAAAACGCGCCCGGCAGATCGGCAAAACCGAGGAAGCGCACGTAGATCAGAACGCCCCAGATAATCGAGAAGATCATCACCGCCAGTTTCGCAGTTTCCAGCAGCGCCGACTTGAGCTCGGCCCATTTCATGCCGCGCCACAGCGCCATCAGGAAGACCACAAAGGCGCCGAGTGCGCCCCCTTCTGTCGGGGTGCCCCAGGCTTCGCCAAAGGGATTGTAGACAAAGAAGATGATGATCACGACCACGAACATGATCGGCAGCGCGCCCGGCAGGGCCGCAAACCGCTGCTTCCAAGTGAAGCCTTTGACCGGTGGGCCGACGGTTTTGAAGATCATCGCGATGCCGACGATCAGCAGCCCGTAGATCACTGCGGAGAAGGCGCCGGGGATAAAGCCCGCGAGCAACAGCTTGCCCACGTCCTGTTCAACGATGATGGCGTAGATCACCAAGATCGCCGAGGGCGGGATTAGCGAGGCCAGCGTGCCCCCTGCTGCCACAACGCCAGCCGCGAACTGCTTGTTATATCCGATGGCCAGCATTTCCGGGATCGCGATCCGTGCGAACACCGCCGAAGTCGCAACAGAGGCGCCAGACACGGCGGCGAAGCCGGCGGTCGCAAAAACGGTCGAAACCGCAAGCCCGCCCGGCAACCAGGCGATCCAGCGTTTGGCTGCCTCAAACAGCGCCTTGGTCAGACCTGCGTAATAGGCCAGATAGCCGATCAGGATGAAGGTCGGGATCAGCGACAATGCCTGGCTTGAGACCTTGGAATGCGGCACCTGCCCGGCGGTTTTAACGGCAATGGTCAGCGCCTTTGTAAAGCGGGAGGGATCATAGCCAAACTTGGCCCAGAAGATCCATGTCAGCCCCACCAGACCGGCCAGAGCTGCGGCAAAGGCAACGCGCATGCCGGTGACGACCAGGATCAACAGAAAACCCGTGACCCACAGGCCGATTTCAATCGGTTCCATGTGCTTTTCCTATCCTTGAGAGTTTCGGCTGTCGGCGCCGTCGCCGGGCGCGTCGTCATGGCCGGTCAGCATCTCTGCCTCATGGGCGGCCTGCGCGGCGGCATCCTGAATCAGCGGCACTGCTGCCGGAGCGTCCAGCCCCAGAACCAGCGCCCGCCCATAGGCCCAAACCTGCAGCACAAGACGCAAGCACAGAACCGAGAAGGCCACCGGCGCCAGCAATTTGGCCGGCCAGAGTGGAATACCGATGTCGATCGAGCTGTCACGGCTCCACAGGGGCGCGGCGAAATCGAACGAACGCGCAAAATGCGCCCAGCTGCCCCAGACGAGGCAGATCATCAACGCAAGGATCAACAGCACCGAGAACAGTTCGAACAGCCACAGGGCCCGGCCGCGCAGGGCACCAATCACGATATCCATACGGATATGACCACCTTCGCGCTGCACATAGGCAATGCCCATGAAGGCGATCAGCGGCATCGCCTGTTCGATCCAGTCGACATACCCCGGCAGCGGGGCGTTAAAGGCATTCCGCCCGCCCACAGAAACCACTGCCAGCACCATAAGAGAAAAGACCGCCAGACCGCTGATCAGCGCCAGCACCTGTTCGACCTGCAACAAACGTCTGTCAAGACGACTGACAAGACTGTCGTCTTCCAATACCGCGGCGTTTCCCGCCATGGCCCCCACCTTTCATTTCAAGAGAACGGAAACAAAAACAGGCCGGGAGAGTGGTCCCGGCCTGCCCCTGCAACGCGGGATTTAGTTGCCCGCGCGTGTGTCTTCCAGAGTTTTCATCACCAGGTCATAGAGTTCCTGGCCCGGAATGCCCTGAGCGGTCATGTCCTTGATCCACTGTTCACGGATCGGGTCGGCAGCCTTGGCGCGGAACGCGGCCAGCTGTTCTTCCGAAATCATGACTTTCTCAACGCCTTTTTCTTCCAGCACGCTGTCCCATTTGGTCAGCAGCTTGCCGTAGTTGTCGAGGTAATGCGCAATCGCCTCGTCAACCGAGCTGTCCAGCGCCTCACGCTCGGCATCGCTCAGCATGTCGTAGGCATCGGTGTTGACCACAACCGGGCAGTTCACGGTGCCGGGGTTCAGGTTCGCGGTCCACCAGTCTGCCTTGTTGATGGTGCCAAAGGACAGATGCGCGTGCTGCGCAAAGGCAACCGTATCAACAACGCCCGATTCCATCGCGTTATAGGCTTCGGTCGCGGGCACCGAGGTCGGGACCCCGCCCACGGCTTCGAAGGCCTTGCCCAAACCACCGGTTGCGCGCACACGCATGCCGTCGAATTCAGCCAGCTCGTCGCGGGGCTCGCCGGTGCCGACCAGGTTGTACTGGGGCATGGGCGAAGTCATCAGCAGCTTGGCATTCCAGCGCGCCAGATCCTTGGCAGCGGCGGGATGTGCATAGACAGCGTGGCTGACGGCAACTTCTTCGGCCAGGTTGTTCACGCCCAGGAACGGCAGCTCCAGCACGGTGATCGACGGGTTCTTGTCGCGGTGATAGCCGGCGCAGAACTGTGCCATTTCGAAGGCACCGATGGAGATCCCGTCCAGGTTCTCAC
This sequence comes from Pseudophaeobacter sp. 1A16562, assembly GCF_041008785.1. Taxonomy (NCBI): domain Bacteria; kingdom Pseudomonadati; phylum Pseudomonadota; class Alphaproteobacteria; order Rhodobacterales; family Roseobacteraceae; genus Pseudophaeobacter; species Pseudophaeobacter sp. 1A16562. The sequence goes on from NZ_JAXGFT010000009.1 coordinate 78,684, forward strand.
GCGGTTTCGACAGGCCGCCATAGCTGACGTTCATGGTAAAGGCGCCATCGGTCTTTTCGCTGACCAGTTCGGCCAGTTTCTCGACATGCTCAGTAAAGGCGCGGCGTTTGCCCCAGACCGACACGTTCCATTCGGTCGCAGCGGCCTCACCGGCAATTGCAAATCCCGCGGCAGCCGCCACGGCGGCAGTCAGAAGTTTATTCATGTTGTATCTCTCCCATTCTGCGTTCCTTGCAGTCGTGGACATTGTCCTTTGGAACGCTTGCGCAGTAAGCTACCTGTAAGGCGGCGCACTGCCAAGCCCCGGCCCGGACGTTTTGCTGACAGCTCCGTGAGCCCACCTCAGAACCCGGCAAAAGGTACGGCGTGCGGATCCGCGCGCGATTTGCCGCATGTCCGCATCGACAGCAACCACCCCCTCCCTTCGGAAATCTTGCACAGAAGCCCCATACCCGCCCAGGCAGAGTGCCGGTATCGTTGACTCCCAATCACCCGTAAAAATTGGGTTTTGCAGGGATTTTGCCCTGAAAATTTACAGGCGCAAGGCGCACAGGAAATTCATTCACAAACAAATCGTTACTTTCCGGCCCCTTATTCACAAATTTTCAACTTTCCCTATTATGGCCATCGAGGAAGGAAACGGTTTGACACCCGGCCCCCGTGGCTGTCCGGTGACAAACTGAAGGGAAGTCAGGGAGGACACCAGATGACCACGCAGCCTGAAGGCAAAGTGTATCCGCCGTCGGACGACGTTGTTGCGCGCGCCCATGTGGACGCCGCCAAATACGAAGAGATGTATGCGGCCTCGATCGCAGATCCCGAAGGGTTCTGGAGTGAACAGGGCAAACGGATCGACTGGATCAAGCCTTTCACCTCGGTGAAGGATGTGAACTACAACTTCGGCAACGTGTCGATCAATTGGTATGCCGATGGCACGCTCAACGTGGCCGCCAACTGCATCGACCGCCATCTGGAGACCCGCGGCGACCAGACCGCCATCATTTTCGAGCCGGACGACCCGAACGAGGCCGCTCAGCACATCACCTACAAGGAACTGCACCGCCGCACCTGCCGGATGGCCAACATCCTGGAAACCATGGGTGTGCGCAAAGGCGACCGGGTCGTGATCTATATGCCGATGATCCCCGAGGCCGCCTATGCCATGCTGGCCTGCGCCCGGATCGGCGCCATCCACTCCATCGTCTTTGCCGGCTTCAGCCCCGATGCGCTGGCGGCCCGGATCAACGGCTCGGACGCCAAGGTTGTCATCACCGCCGACGAAGCCCCCCGTGGAGGCCGCAAGACGCCGCTGAAATCCAACGCAGATGCGGCACTGCTGCATTGCAAGGACACGGTGAAATGCCTCGTGGTGAAACGCACCGGCGGCCAGACCACCTGGATCGACGGGCGCGATTTCGATTACAACGAGATGGCGATCGAGGCGAACGACTACTGCAAGCCTGCCGAGATGAACGCTGAGGATCCGCTGTTCATCCTCTATACCTCCGGCTCGACCGGTCAGCCCAAGGGCGTGGTGCACACCACCGGCGGCTATCTGGTCTATGCGGCGATGACGCATGAGATCACCTTTGATTACCACGATGGCGATATCTACTGGTGCACCGCCGACGTGGGCTGGGTTACCGGCCACAGCTATATCGTCTATGGTCCGCTAGCCAATGGCGCCACCACTCTGATGTTTGAAGGCGTGCCGACCTACCCCGACGCCAGCCGCTTCTGGCAGGTCTGCGAAAAGCACAAGGTCAACCAGTTCTACACCGCTCCCACCGCTCTGCGCGCGCTGATGGGTCAGGGCAACGAATGGGTCGAGAAATGCGATCTGTCCTCGCTGCGCCTGCTGGGCACAGTGGGTGAGCCGATCAACCCGGAAGCCTGGAACTGGTACAATGATGTCGTCGGCAAGGGCAAATGCCCCATCGTCGACACCTGGTGGCAGACCGAGACTGGCGGCCATCTGATGACCCCCCTGCCCGGCGCCCATGCGCTGAAACCCGGCGCGGCGATGAAGCCCTTCTTTGGCGTCAAACCGGTGGTTCTGGATCCGCAGTCCGGAGAAGAGATCGAAGGCAACGGTGTCGAAGGTGTACTGTGCATCAAGGACAGCTGGCCCGGTCAGATGCGCACCGTCTGGGGCGATCACGAACGGTTCGAGAAAACCTATTTCGCCGACTACAAGGGTTATTACTTCACCGGTGACGGCTGCCGCCGCGACGCAGATGGCGATTACTGGATCACCGGCCGCGTCGATGATGTGATCAACGTCTCCGGTCACCGCATGGGCACCGCCGAGGTCGAAAGTGCGCTGGTGGCGCATGCCGCAGTGGCCGAGGCCGCCGTGGTGGGCTACCCGCATGAGATCAAGGGACAGGGCATCTATTGCTATGTCACCCTGATGAACGACCGCGAACCTTCGGACGAACTGCTGAAGGAGCTGCGCACCTGGGTTCGGACCGAGATCGGCCCGATTGCCAGCCCGGACGTGATCCAATGGGCACCCGGCCTGCCGAAAACCCGCTCGGGCAAGATCATGCGCCGCATCCTGCGCAAGATCGCCGAAAACGACTTTGCCTCGCTGGGTGATACCTCGACCCTCGCCGATCCGTCGGTGGTGGACGATCTCATCGCCAACCGCGCAAACAAGGGGTAACCGCATGTCGACGAATGTGATGACCCGCCCTGCCGTTCTGATCCTTCTCGGCCCTCCGGGCGCCGGGAAGGGCACACAGGCCCGCATGCTGGAAGACAGCTTTGGTCTGGTGCAGCTGTCGACCGGTGATCTGCTGCGCGCCGCCGTGGCTGCAGGCACCGAGGCCGGCAAAGCCGCGAAATCCGTGATGGAATCCGGTGGTCTGGTCTCTGATGAGATCGTGATCGCCATCCTGCGCGACCGTCTGGGCGAACCCGACTGCGCCAAGGGCGTGATTCTGGATGGTTTCCCCCGCACCGCCGTTCAGGCCGAGGCGCTGGATGCGCTGCTGTCCGAAACCGGTCAGAAGATCAACGCTGCCATCAGCCTCGAGGTCGACGACGATGCCATGGTGACCCGCGTCGCCGGGCGCTACACCTGCGGCGGCTGCGGCGAAGGCTATCACGACACGTTCAAACAGCCGAAAGTTGCTGGCACCTGCGACAAATGCGGCGGCACCGAGATGAAGCGGCGCGCCGATGACAATGCCGAAACCGTGGCAAGCCGTCTTGCGGCCTATCACGAACAGACAGCCCCGCTGATCGCCTATTACGACGGCAAGGGCGTGCTGCAGAAGATCGACGCCATGGGCCAGATCGATGCGGTCGCCGAAGGGTTGGCAAAGATTGTAAAGACCGCCGCGCCCTAGGCCCGGCCAATAACCGGATCCCCGGTCGGCTCTGCGGCCGCCGGGGGGCCATCCCAAACCCTGAAATACCCGATGGACCCGCCAAAGCTCGCTTTGGCGACCAAAGGACTAATGCCTGATGGCTGCCCGTTTCAACGCGGGCAACGCAGGCAAACAGAGAAGGCTTGCCCAGCGCCCGGCGCAAGGCAGGCAGAACCCGTAGCAAGGAGGAGCCGCCATGGCGGACCACACAACCAATGCCGCAAAGGCAGCCGAGGCCGACAAGGGCTATTGGCAGGCCAATGTGCGCATCATTCTCATCAGCCTGGTGATCTGGGCTGTCGTTTCATTCGGTTTCGGCATTCTGCTGCGCCCGATGCTCTCGGGCATCGCCGTCGGCGGCACCGACCTGGGCTTCTGGTTTGCCCAGCAGGGATCGATCCTGGTCTTCCTGGGCCTGATCTTTTTCTACGCCTGGCGGATGAACCGTCTCGACCGTGAATTCGGCGTCGAGGAGGAATGATCATGGATCAGTTTACCATCAACCTGCTGTTCGTGGGCGCGTCCTTTGCGCTCTACATCGGCATCGCGATCTGGGCCCGTGCTGGCTCCACATCTGAATTCTATGCGGCCGGCCGGGGTGTGCATCCCGTCACCAACGGCATGGCCACGGCAGCGGACTGGATGTCGGCAGCCTCCTTCATCTCGATGGCGGGCCTCATCGCCTTTACCGGCTATGACAATTCCTCCTTCCTGATGGGCTGGACCGGTGGCTACGTGCTGCTGGCGCTGCTGCTGGCGCCTTACCTGCGCAAGTTCGGCAAGTTCACCGTGTCGGAATTCATCGGCGATCGCTTCTATAGCCCGACCGCGCGTATCGTGGCGGTGATTTGCCTGATCGTCGCCTCCACCACCTACGTGATCGGTCAGATGACTGGCGTGGGCGTCGCTTTTGGTCGCTTCCTTGAGGTCTCCAACACCGCCGGTCTCTTGATCGGTGCCTGTGTGGTCTTCGCCTATGCGGTCTTCGGCGGCATGAAGGGCGTGACCTATACGCAGGTCGCGCAATATGTCGTGCTGATCATGGCCTATACAATTCCGGCCATCTTCATCTCGCTGCAACTGACCGGCAACCCGATCCCGGCGTTGGGTCTCTTTGGCGATCACGTTGCCTCGGGTGAGCCTCTTCTGGCGAAACTCGACGCCATCGTGCGCGAGCTGGGTTTCAATGAATATACCGCCCACCACGCCGATACGCTGAACATGGTGCTGTTCACCCTGTCGCTGATGATCGGTACAGCCGGTCTGCCGCACGTGATCATGCGCTTCTTCACCGTTCCCAAGGTGTCCGATGCACGCTGGTCCGCAGGCTGGGCGCTGGTCTTCATCGCGCTGCTGTATCTGACTGCCCCGGCTGTTGGCGCCATGGCCCGTCTCAACATCACCGACATGATGTGGCCCAATGGCACAAACAGCGAAGCGGTCTCGGTCGAGCAGATCGAGAATGACGCCCGCTATGACTGGATGGCCACCTGGCAGAAAACCGGCCTGCTGGACTGGGAAGACAAGAACGGCGACGGCAAGATCCAGTATTACAACGACAAGAACGCCGAGATGCAGGCCAAAGCCGAGGAGAACGGCTGGCAGGGTAATGAGCTGACCAAGTTCAACCGGGATATCCTGGTGCTGGCCAACCCCGAAATCGCCAACCTGCCCTCTTGGGTGATCGGTCTGGTGGCTGCAGGCGGTCTGGCGGCGGCGCTGTCTACTGCGGCGGGTCTGCTGTTGGCGATCTCTTCGGCGGTGTCGCACGACCTGATCAAGGGCTCGATCAATCCGAACATCTCGGAAAAAGGCGAGCTTCTTTCGGCCCGTGTTGCCATGGCGGTTGCCATCGCGGTGGCCACCTATCTGGGCCTCAACCCTCCGGGCTTTGCAGCGCAGACCGTGGCGCTGGCCTTTGGTCTGGCGGCGGCCTCGATCTTCCCGGCGCTGATGATGGGCATCTTCACCAAGGTGAACAACAAAGGCGCGGTTGCAGGCATGATCGCAGGTCTGCTGGTCACGCTGATCTATATCTTCCTGCATAAGGGCTGGTTCTTCATCCCTGGCACCAACAGCTTCACGGATGCAGATCCGCTGCTGGGCACCATCAAATCCACCTCCTTTGGTGCGGTTGGCGCGATGGTGAACTTTGCGGTGGCCTATTTCGTGTCCAAATCGACCGACGCCATCCCGGCCGAGATCGAAGAGCTGGTGGAAAGCGTCCGCATCCCGCGCGGTGCAGGGGCTGCCCAGGACCACTGATCGAGGGTTTCCTCCCCGGGCGGGCCGCCTCCCTCGGTATTCTGGCCCGCCCTCTTTTCCTCACCATCCTGTCCGGGCACACTCGGGCAGGATGACTTTTATCCCGGCTTATCCAACAGGCTTTTGACATGCCCCTTTCCCCAGACGGTCTGATCCAGTTCCTGAAGACGGTGCACCCCTATGACAGCCTAGATGCCGCGCGCCTTGCGCAGCTTGCGCCGAAGTTCGAGGTGATCCACGCCAATGCGGGCGAAGAGATCTATGCCCTTGGTGCGCCAATGCAGGGTCTCTACCTCGTGCATCACGGCGAGGTGGAAGTCTTTGACGAGAACGGTATGGCCGTCTCCATCCTGGGGCCACGCAATTCCTTTGGCGAGCGTGGTCTCACCCGGGACGGCATCGCTGTTACCACCGCCTCTGCCAACGCCGAGAGCGCGCTTTTGCTCCTGCCGCGCGCCGATTTCGATGCGCTGATGCAGGCCGAACCCAAGGTGGCGCGCTTTTTCGACCGTCGCCGCCCGGGCGGACCTGCGCAAAGCAGCCTTGCCACCCGCCGGGTTGCTGATTTCATGGCCACTCAGCCGATCACCTGCTCCAGCGGCCTCACCTGTCAAAGCGCCGCGCAATTGATGCGGGAGCATCATATCTCTTCAGTCTGCGTGACCGATGGAGACACGCTGGAAGGCATTCTCACCAACCGCGACCTGACCGAAAAGGTTCTGGCAGAGGGCCTGCCCATCTCCACCCCCGTTGCGCGGATCATGACGCGCGATCCACTGACGCTGCCTTCCTCAGCCATCGCATCCGATGTGCTGCACGCGATGATGGAGCATCGGATCGGCCATGTTCCCGTGGTGGATGCGGGCAAGCTGTCGGGGATCGTCACCCAGACCGACCTGACGCGCCTTCAGGCGATGAGCTCGGCCGAGATGATTGCCGAAATCGCCAGCGCTCCGGATGCCGCTGCCATGGCCAGGGTCAGCGACCGCATTCCGGCCCTGCTGCTGCAACTGGTGGCTGGCGGCAACCGGCACGAGGTGGTCACCCGCCTGATCACCGATATCGCCGATGCCGCCACCCGGCGCCTGCTGGCGCTGGCCGAAGAGCGCCTTGGCCCGCCGCCCGTGCCTTACCTGTGGCTGGCCTGCGGATCGCAGGGGCGGCAGGAACAGACCGGCGTATCCGATCAGGACAACTGCCTGATGATCGATGATGCCATGCAAGAGGATGACTCCCCCTATTTCGAGGCGCTGGCGCGTTTCGTCTGCGACGGGCTCAATACCTGCGGCTATGTCTATTGCCCCGGCGACATGATGGCGACCACCCCGCGCTGGCGTCAGCCCCTGCGCATATGGCGGCAATATTTCGAGGGCTGGATCAAGACCCCCGATCCCATGGCGCAGATGCTGGCCTCGGTGATGTTCGACCTGCGCCCCATCGGCGGCAGCCGTGATCTGTTCGACGGCCTGCAAGAGGAAGTGCTACAGGCGGCCAGTGCCAACTCCATCTTTACCGCCCATATGATTTCGAATTCGCTGAAACACACGCCGCCGCTTGGTCTCTTGCGCGGGATTGCCACTATCCGCTCGGGTGAGCATCGCAATACGCTGGACCTGAAACACAACGGCGTGGTGCCGGTGGTGGACCTAGGGCGGATCTATGCCTTGCAGGCGCGGCTCACCCCGGTGAACACCCGCGCCCGGTTGGAGGCGGCGGCGCTGACCTCGGTTCTTAGCCCTTCCGGCGCGCGGGATCTGCTGGATGCCTATGATCTGATTGCCGAAACCCGGCTGACCCATCAGGCGGACCAGATTCGCAGCGGTACAGCGCCCGACAACTTCCTGGCGCCCTCCGATCTGTCGGATTTTGAGCGAAGTCATCTGCGCGATGCCTTTGTTGTGGTAAAGACCATGCAATCGGCGCTGGGACACGGCAAGGGGATGCTGGGCTGAGGCCAGCAACGAGGGAGGAACACGGATGTTTCTGGAACTGATCGCGGTGATTTTTGCCGGTATTGCCGTGGCAGGCGTCGTCATGCTGGCGGGACGGATCAGCGGTGGACGGCTGCCAAAATGGCTGGCGCCTGTAGCCGCTGCCCTGGCAATGATCGGCGTTACCATTGCTTCGGAATACGGCTGGTACGATCGCACCCGCGCGTCCCTGCCCGATGGGGTCGTGGTGGCTGAAACCGGTCAGAACCGCAGCCTTTACCGGCCCTGGACCTATCTTGTGCCCTATACTGAACGGTTCGCCGCGGTTGATGTGGCCAGCGCGAAAAGCCATGCCGAGCTGCCCGGACAATACCTGGCCGAGGTCTATTTCTTTGGCCGCTGGTCCCCTGTCAGCACCCTGACCGCGCGGCTGGACTGCACCGGCTGGCGCCGCGCCGTGGTGGCCTCGGGCAGCGCCTTTGGGACCAATGATGCGGCAGTTGACTGGATCACCCCGCCCGAAAACGACGGTCTTCTGACCACATTCTGCGGAGCGGTCTGATGCTGACACGGCTGAGCCTCAGACTGCGGATCTTCCTGTTTTTCTGCCTGATCGCGCTTGCCGCAATCGCCGCCGTCGTGGTCGCCCTGTGGATCGGTTATACCCGGGCCGCCGCGCCAGAGCTTTTGGATGCCTTCATGTTTTCCGGCGCGCTCAGCCTCTTTGCCATCCTTGGGATCTGCGCCGGGATCTGGCTGCTGTTTGATGAAAACGTCGCCAAGCCGATCGAACGGCTGGCCGCGCATCTGCGCGCACGGGCCCATGGTGGCGTCACCTCCGCGCTGGATCAAAACACCGCACGCTACCTTGGCGATCTGGCCCCGGCGGCCTCGGATCTGGCTGGGCAGCTGGGCGCTGCGACCCTATCCACCGCCGAGGCCATCGCCCGCGAGACCGCGCGGCTGGAGGCGGAAAAGGCCCGGCTGACAACGCTACTCTCCGAGGTTCCCGTTGCTACCGTGATGGCGGCGCCCGATCACCGGATCGTTCTATATGACGCGCAGGCCGCGGCGGTTCTGTCCCAGATCGCCCCTGCCCGCCTTGGCGCCTCGCTGGGTGACTACCTCGAACGCGACCTGCTGGAGGCCGCCCATAAGAAGATGATCCGCACCGGCAAGGAGGTCAGCGCCCGTATCACCGGCACCGATGGACGCCAGACCTATGGCGTACAGCTGAAACCGCTCGGGGATTCGCATGGCTATGTCGTGATCTTTGACAGCGCCGAGGCGGAAATCCCACCCGAGGCCGCCCGCCCGCTAATCTATGACTTTGCCCTGCTCAATCCCGCGACGCGCAGGATCGAGGACAGGCCCCTGTCCGATCTGTCTTTTGCCGTGTTTGACACCGAAACCACCGGTCTGCTGCCGCATAAGGACCACGTTGTGCAGTTGGGTGCGCTGCGGGTTCTGCGCGGCCGCATCGTCGAAGGTGAAACTCTGGACCTTCTGGTCAATCCCGGCGCGCCGATCCCGGCGGCCTCCACCCGGGTGCACGGTGTCACCGATGCCATGGTGAAAGACGCCTCCGACATCACAAGCGTTTCTGCCACCTTCCATCATTTCGCGACGGACGCGGTAATCGTCGCGCATAATGCGCCCTTTGACATGGCATTCCTGCGCCGCGCCGCCAAGAAAAGCGGCCTGACATGGGATCACCCGGTACTGGATACGGTGCTGCTGAGCGCGGTCCTGTTCGGCGCCTCGGTGCCGCATACGCTGGATGCACTCTGTGAGAGGCTGGATGTGACCATCCCGGCGGCGCTGCGGCATACCGCGCTTGGCGATGCCCGCGCCACGGCCGAGGTCCTGTGCCGGATGCTGCCGATGCTGGAGGCACGCGGGTTTACCACGCTGAGGGATGTGGTCGCGCAGACACGCCAGCACGGTCGCCTTTTGCAGGACCTGAACCCTGTGGACAAACAGGGCGACGCATGGCAGGTCGGGAGCAAGACCTGACAGAAGGCGCGCGACATGCCGGAAACCACAATCACCCCCGGCCCGGAGACCCTCCGGGCCTATCGCGACGCACTGGGATGTTTCGCGACTGGCGTCACCGTGATCACCACCTTGACGGAAAACGGGCCGCTGGCGATCACCGCCAACAGTTTCACCTCGGTGTCGATGGATCCGCCCCTGCTGCTCTGGTGCCCGGCGCGCAGTTCCCTGCGGCACGATGCCTTTGTCTCGGCGCAGCGGTTTTCCATTCATGTCATGGCGCAGGACCAGCTGGATCTGGCGATCCATTTCGCCCGCAGCGGCGATGATTTTGCCCCGGTTGACTGGCAAGCCGCCGAGGATGGGACACCACACCTTGATGGAGTGATTGCGCGGTTTGACTGCGCCGCCCACAGCGCCCATCACGCGGGCGATCACACGATCATCCTCGGCCAAGTGATCGGCTTCACCAGGCAGGCGGGCAAAGGGCTGGTTTTCAAACAGGGGCTTTACGGCGGGTTCCTGGAACAATCCTGAGGCGCCAGCCCAGGCTTCAACCAAACAGGCATGAAAAAACCCGCCACTGCAGAGCGCAGCGGCGGGTCATTTTAATCCGGGCCGTGCCCGAAAAGCCTTATTTCAGGGCTGCATCGGTGATGGCATGGGTCCAGGCGCCTTCGGGCGTCTTGGTGATCACCGGGGCAGAACCGCCTGTCAGCAGGGTTTCAACCGTACGCTCATAGTCGGCCACATCCAGCGCGCCGTTGCTACCTGCGGTCAGCTTGGCAACTTCGCTCATCATGCGCTTCTGGTGCATTTCGGTCTGTGCGCCCGAGGCGTCGTTGTCCAGCACGATCTCGGCCGCTTCATCCGGGTTCGACTCGGCGTATTTCCAGCCTTTCATCGAGGCGCGCACGAAACGCTCCATCTTGTCGGTGAAGGCTTCGTCGCTGAGGTTTTCCTCGAGCACATAAAGACCGTCTTCCAGCGTCGCGACGCCCTGATCTTCGTACTTGAAGGTCACCAGCTCATCCGGGGAGACGCCTGCGTCAATGACCTGCCAGTATTCGTTATAGGTCATGGTCGAGATGCAGTCGGCCTGACGCTGCAGCAGCGGGTCCACATTGAAACCCTGCTTCAGCACTTCGACGCCCATCTCACCCTTACCTTCGGTGGAGATGCCCAGCTTGCTCATCCAGCTCATGAAGGGGAATTCATTGCCGAAGAACCACACGCCCAGGGTCCTGTTGGCCAGGTCCGCAGGCTCGGAAATGCCGGTGTCTTTCCAGCAGGTCAGCATCATGCCCGAGGACTTGAACGGCTGTGCGATATTGACCAGCGGCAGGCCCTTTTCGCGGGCTGCCAGCGCGGCAGGCATCCATTCGACGGTCACATCAGCGCCACCACCTGCGATCACCTGCGTCGGAGCGATATCCGGGCCGCCAGGCAGGATGGTGACGTTCAGGTCTTCTTCTTCGTAAAACCCTTTGTCGAGCGCCACGTAATAGCCAGCGAACTGTGCCTGTGTCACCCATTTCAACTGCAGCTTAACGTCGTCGGCTGCCTGCGCGGCTCCGGCTGCGCCAAGCGCCAGCGCGGCGGCTGTCAGAATGTGTTTCATTGGTAGGTTCTCCCTGTTGTTATGGATAGAGCTTGCGCGAATTTGACCATTTGTTCAAAGTTTTTTTCTATATCAAACTTGGGCATCGCTGCCCGCGCGCAAGGATTAAGCAGCGCGCTGCGCCCATGCTATCCACGGCATTTTTACCGTTCAACCATGGGCCGCAGCGCCGTTTTTGCCACCACCCGAAGACGTATTTCCGGGTGGTGGATCACTCTTCAGCCCCGCTGCGAAGGGTGCCAGAAGGTCAGTGTTTTCTCGACCAGTGCGATCACGCCGTAAAAGGCGGACCCGGCCAGCGCGGCCACCAGGATTTCGGCCCAGACCATATCCAGCGCCAGTTGGCCGACGCTGGTGGAAATCCGGAAGCCCATGCCCACGGTGGGCGAGCCGAAGAACTCCGCAACGATTGCCCCCACCAGCGCCAGCGTCGTGGAAATCTTCAACCCGTTGAAGATGAAGGGCAGCGCGGCCGGCAGGCGCAGCTTGAAAAAGCTCTGCCAATAGCTCGCCGCGTAGGTCTGCATCAGGTCGCGCTGCATGGCCGAGGTTTCCCGAAGACCGGCAACCGTGTTCACCAGCATCGGGAAAAAGACCATGACCACGACAACCGCCGCCTTGGACTGCCAGTCAAAACCGAACCACATCACCAGAATGGGCGCGGTACCGACAATCGGCAGGGCCGCGACAAAGTTGCCCACGGGCAGCAGCCCCCGGCGCAGGAAGTCGCTGCGATCCACAGCCACCGCCATCAGCAGCGCAGCCACGCAGCCCATGATGTAGCCGGACAAAGCCCCCTTGATGAAGGTCTGGGAGAAATCCTGCCACAGGATCGGGATCGAGGTGGCAAAACGCGCCGCGATCAGCGAAGGCGCAGGCAGGATCACCATGGAAACCTCAAGCCCTCGTACCAGCAGTTCCCAGACGATCAGCACGGTCACGCCAAAGATCAGCGGAACGGCCAGCTTCACAGCTTGCGTCTTGGCCGCGGGACTATTGGCCAAACGGCTGTTGATCCACCAGCCCGCAATCCAGACCAGAGCAGCAAAAACAACTTCGATCATGCGCTCATCCCCATGCGTTTAAGAACAACCCGTTCGATCAGACCCAGAAGCGCCACCAGAAGCGCCGCAAGAATGGCCGCTGCGAACAGCGCCGACCAGATCTGCACTGTTTGCCCATAGTAGCTGCCCGCTAGAAGCCGCGCGCCAAGGCCCGCAACCGCACCAGTCGGCAGTTCCCCGACGATGGCACCCACCAGCGAGGCCGCGATGCCGATCTTGAGCGAAGCAAAGAGATACGGCAGCGAGGACGGCAACCGGAGCTTCCAGAAGCCCTGCGATGTGCTCGCGCTGTAGGTCTTCAACAGGTCGAGTTGCATGCTATCGGGGCTGCGCAGGCCCTTTACCATGCCAACAACGACCGGGAAGAAACTGAGATAGGCCGAGATGATCGCTTTTGGCAAGATCCCCTGCACCCCTATGGAATAAAGCACCACGATAATCATTGGTGCCAGAGCGATAATCGGAATGGTCTGGCTGACAATGGCCCAAGGCATCACTGACATATCCATCACCTTGGAATGCACGATACCCACGGCGAGAAGGATCCCCAGGCCCGTGCCGATGGCAAAACCAAGCAGCGTCGCGGAGAGCGTCACCTGCCCGTGGTAGATCAGGCTGCGTTTTGAGGTGACCTTTTTCTGCACCGTGGTTTTCCACAGCTCCACCGCGACCTGATGTGGCGCGGGCAGGCGCGGGCGGTCCTGCGCCCAGGTGTCACCAATGGCAAAAGTGTTCTGCGCCACCAGGCCAAAGGTGCCCATGTCACGGCGTTCCTTGGCAGTCGCCGGGGTGATTTCGGCCCCTGCCCGTTCTGCCTGATCCAGAACGCCCTTGATGTTCATCGGAACGCAGGCTGCATACCAGAAGGCAATGATAGCGGCGACAACGGTGAGAACGGCAAAAAAGCTTTTCATGCCCTGCCCTCCCCATTCGGGATCAACGTGCGGTCATGCGTCATCGGAATGCCCCGCGCGCAGACCCTCGCGCACCCGGTGCGCGATGTCGATAAATTCCTGACTGTCACGAATATCGAGCGGCCGTTCCTTTGGCAGGGTGCTTTCGATCACATCGGTGATCCGGCCCGGACGCGGCGACATCACCACGATCTTGGTGCTGAGGTACACCGCCTCGGGGATCGAGTGGGTGACAAAACCGATGGTCTTGTCCGTACGCGCCCAAAGCTTCAGCAGCTGTTCGTTGAGGTGATCGCGCACGATCTCATCCAGCGCACCAAAGGGTTCGTCCATCAACAGTATATCGGCATCAAAGGCCAGCGCCCGGGCGATACTGGCCCGCTGCTGCATCCCGCCGGACAATTGCCAGGGGTATTTGCCGCCAAAACCGGAAAGTTCCACCAGTTCCAGAACCTGCGCGACGCGTTTGTCCTGCTCTTCCCTTGAGTATCCCATGATCTCAAGCGGCAGTTTGATGTTCTTGGCGATGGTGCGCCAGGGATAAAGACCCGCCGCCTGAAACACATAGCCATAGGCGCGTTTCTGGCGCGCCTCATCCGGGGTCATGCCGTTAACCGTGATGCTGCCACCGGTCGGGTGTTCCAGCGCCGCCATCACCCGCAGAAAGGTGGTCTTGCCGCAGCCCGAGGGGCCGATGAAGCTGACGAAATCGCCCTTGTTGATGGTGAGGTTTACATCCTTCAGCGCCTGCACCGGCCCGTCGTTGGTTTCAAACACCAGGTCCAGGTTGCGCGCTTCGACGACGGCCTGGGGGGATCCGGCCTGGGTAGTCGTTTCGTTGTTCATGTCGTTGCCTTAATAGGACGGGAGGCCGGGCCACCATGTGCGGAGGCCCGTCTCCTGTTTGATACCAATTACACGCCGGTTGCCGGAATACCGGACCGTTCCACCGGACGCGGCGCGGACAGCTCTTTCCAGGTCGACAGCGCCTTGTTGACGGTGGTGTTGGCCTCACGTTCGACGAATTTGCCGTGGCCTTCCTGCGTGCGGATCTCCCCGTCGTAGACGGCGACATGGCCGCGCGTCAGGGTAAAGCGCGGCAGACCTTTGACCTCCTTGCCTTCGAAGACGTTGTAGTCGATGGAGGACTGCTGTGTTTCGGCGCTGATGGTCTTGGTCTTGTTCGGGTCCAGAACCACCAGATCGGCATCGGCGCCCACCAGAACCGCACCTTTTTTCGGATAGCAATTCAGGATCTTGGCGATGTTGGTCGAGGTGACAGCCACGAATTCATTCGGCGTCAGGCGGCCGGTTTCAACACCATGGGTCCACAGCATCGGCATACGGTCTTCAAGGCCGCCGGTGCCATTCGGGATCTTGGTGAAATCGCCCACGCCATAGCGTTTCTGCTCGGTCGAGAAGGCGCAGTGGTCGGTGGCCACCACCGACAGCGAGCCGGACTGAAGGCCCGCCCAGAGGCTGTCCTGATGCTTTTTGTTGCGGAACGGCGGCGACATCACCCGGCGGGCGGCGTGATCCCAGTCCTGGTTGAAATACTCGCTTTCATCCAGCGTCAGGTGCTGGATCAGCGGCTCACCCCAGACGCGTTTGCCCTGCATGCGGGCGCGGCGGATGGCCTCGTGGCTGTCCTCGCAGGAGGTATGCACCACGTAAAGCGGCACACCGGCCATATCGGCGATCATGATGGCACGGTTGGTGGCCTCGCCCTCGACTTGCGGCGGGCGGGAATAAGCGTGCCCCTCGGGGCCGTTGTTGCCCTCGGCCAGCAGTTTGGCGCTCAGCTCGGCCACCACATCGCCGTTTTCAGCGTGCACCATGGCGATACCGCCCAGTTCCGACAGGCGCTGGAACGAGGAGTACAGCTCATCATCGTTCACCATCAGCGCGCCTTTATAGGCCATGAAATGCTTGAAGGTGTTGATGCCGCGGGTTTCGATCACGGTCTTCATCTCGTCAAAGACCTGCTCGCCCCACCATGTCACGGCCATGTGGAAGGAATAGTCGCAGTTGGCGCGGGTCGATTTGTTGTCCCAGCGTTTCAGCGCATCCAGCAGGCTTTCGCCCGGGTTCGGCAGGGCAAAGTCGACAACCATGGTGGTGCCGCCCGCCAGACCTGCGCGGGTGCCGCTTTCGAAATCATCCGAGGAATAGGTCCCCATGAAAGGCATTTCCAGATGGGTGTGCGGGTCGATCCCGCCCGGCATCACGTAACAGCCGGTCGCGTCCAACTGCTCGTCACCCTTCAGATCGGGGCCGATTTCGGTGATCACACCGTTTTCGATCAGCACGTCGGCCTTGTAGGTGAGGTCAGCCGTGACGATGGTCCCGTTCTTGATGACTTTACTCATGGTTTCTAACTCCCTGTTATTTATATGTTCGATCCGTTTCAGACTGAACTGAAACAACCGATTGCATGTCCGTGTACGCCGATGTCGAGCGGGCCGAAAACAGATTCAACGCAAAGCGAGAAGTAGCCCGCCAGCGGCAGATATATCACCCGGTAGTCGCCATTCGGCTGGGTGACGGCCCAACAGTCCTGTGTCAGGCCGCCGGAAAAATTGACGGTGACCTCTTCCGGCTCGCACAGCGCGCTGCGAAAGGCGGCAAGGGTTTCAAAGCCCACGTTACTGGTGATCGGGAATTCGGCGACCTCCGTCTCGATCAGATGTTTGATCCGATCGGGGATGGAGAGGTCGGCGCCGATCACCGTAGGACCATCCGCCGCAACAGCAGGGTCCGGAACATGGGCTTGAGGGTCACCGGATTATTCCACGATCTCAGCAGTTTCGACCACGGCGTGGAACAGGACGTTTGCCCCTGCTTCGGCCCAGTCCTTGCTGATCTCTTCGGCTTCATTGTGGCTTAGCCCGTCGACACAGGGGCACATGACCATTGCGGTCGGTGCCACGCGGTTGATCCAGCAGGCATCATGGCCGGCGCCCGAGATAATGTCGAGGTGGGAATAGCCCAGCCGCTCGGCGGCGCTGCGCACTGCCGTCACGCAGGCATCATCGAATTTCACCGGATCAAAGCCGCCGACCTTCTCGAATTCGATCTCAACGCCCATGGCATCAGCGATTTCCTGTCCCTGCTCCCGCAGGCGGAGTTCCATATCCTCGATCACCTCCAGCTCGGGGCTGCGGAAATCGACAGTGAAAACCACTTTGCCGGGGATCACGTTGCGCGAATTGGGGAAGACATCGATATGACCTGCCGCGCCAACCGCATGCGGCGCATGGGACCATGCGATTTCGTCCACCGCATCCAGCACCCGCGCCATGGCAAGGCCGGCATTGCGGCGCATCGGCATCGGGGTCGACCCGGTGTGCGCATCCTTGCCGGTGATCGTCACCTGCGTCCAGCTGAGCCCCTGCCCATGGGTGACAACGCCAATATCCTTGCCTTCGGCCTCAAGGATCGGGCCCTGTTCGATATGCAGTTCAAAGAAGGCGTGCATCTTGCGGGCACCAACTTCTTCGTCGCCGCGCCAGCCGATCCGCTTCAGCTCATCGCCGAATTTCTTGCCTTCCGCGTCTTCGCGGTCATAAGCCCAGTCCTGCGTATGGATGCCCGCAAAAACCCCGGACGACAGCATCGCCGGGGCGTAACGGGTGCCTTCCTCATTGGTGAAATTGGTCACCACAATGGGGTGTTTTGTCTTGATATTCATATCGTTGAGCGAGCGGATTAATTCGAGGCCGCCCAGAACACCAAGCACGCCGTCGTATTTGCCGCCCGTTGGCTGGGTATCAAGGTGCGAACCCACATAGACCGGCAGCGCATCGGGATCGGTGCCTTCGCGGCGGGCAAACATATTGCCCATCTGATCGAGCCCCATGGTGCATCCGGCATCCTCGCACCATTTCTGGAACAGGGCGCGCCCTTCGGCATCTTCATCGGTCAGGGTCTGACGGTTGTTGCCGCCCGCAACGCCGGGGCCGATCTTGGCCATCTCCATCAGACTGTCCCACAGCCGATCGCCATTGATCTTCAGATTCTGTCCAAGCGACGTCATCGCAGCTTCCTTCCTGTTGGTCCCGTCTGTTTTGCGGGCTATTTTTGGCTTGGCGCCATTTTGGTGGCTTTGAAGCGTTGGTCAAAGTCTTTTCGGACCGGATTTGACCAACTGGTCAAACTCAAGCTACCATGAGGGCGCAGTCAGTCAAGAAATTGCGTCACAAGGACTGGGAAAACACTTGGTTTACAGGTGAAATGTGTGAAATAGAGGCGTTCTTCCGACGCCCGGACACCCAAGGACAGAAAACCCGCCAATGCCCAAGGACAGATCCCCAACCCGCATTCAGAAAAAGAATCGCGCCGCCATCCTCGACGCCGCGCTTGAGGTGTTTTCCACCCATGGTTTCCGTGGCGCCACCGTGGATCAGATCGCGGGTGAGGCCGGGCTGTCGAAGCCAAATCTGCTGTACTATTTCCCCTCGAAAGAGGCGATTTTTACCGCGCTGCTCTCGGAACTTCTGGATACCTGGCTGGATCCCTTGCGGGAACTGGATCCCGAGGGTGAGCCGCTGGAGGAAATGCTGGCCTATGTGCAGCGCAAATTGCAGATGAGCCAGGACTTCCCCCGCGAAAGCCGCCTGTTTGCCAATGAAATCGTGCAAGGCGCGCCGCGTATGCTGGAGGCGCTTTCGACCGATCTGAAACAGTTGGTCGAGGAAAAAGCCGCCGTGATCCAAGGCTGGATGGACGAAGGTAAACTGCAACCAAGCCACCCCAAACATCTGATTTTTTCGATCTGGTCGCTGACCCAGCACTATGCGGATTTCGACGTTCAGGTCCGCACCCTGATGGGAGAAGAAGATCCGTTCGAGGCAGCACCTGCGTTTCTGGATACCTTCTATCGACGCATGCTGACGCCAACGGGTTAAACCACGTCGCACCACCCGAAACAGCAAAAGGGGCGCCCGCACCGGACGCCCCTCCTTATTTGTTATCAGATTGTTAAGAGCGAAAGCTCACTCAGCAGCCGTGGCCGAGGGGTTGTTCGGATGCGTCGTCCAGTTGGCGTATTGATCCGACACCACCTTGCCCGTGCGCAGATCGACCTGACCGGCGGGCACCTCTTCCATGGTGATGCAGCCTTCGACCGGGCAGACGTTGACACACAGGTTACAGGCGACGCATTCGTCATCTTTCACCGTGAATGTGCGGTCTTCGCTCATCTCGATGGCCTGGTGCGAGGTATCTTCGCAGGCGGCAAAACAGCGACCGCATTTGATGCAGTCATCCTGGCTGATCTTCGCCTTGGCGACATAGTTCAGATCCAGATACTGCCAGTCGGTCACGTTCGGAACCGCCATGCCGATGAAGTCCTGGGTCGAGGTGTAGCCCTTTTCATCCATCCAGGTGGACAGGCCCGAGATCATCTCTTTCACCACGTTGAAGCCATAGGTCATCGCCGCGGTGCAGACCTGAACGTTGCCCGCGCCAAGCGCCATGAATTCAGCCGCATCTTTCCAGGTGGTGACGCCACCGATGGCCGAGATTGGCAGGCCATGTGTCTGCGGGTCGCGGGCGATTTCCGCAACCATGTTCATGGCAATCGGCTTTACCGCCGGGCCGCAATAGCCACCGTGGGTGCCCTTGCCGCCGATGGTCGGCTCGGGCGCCATGTTGTCGAGGTCAACCGAGACGATGGAGTTGATGGTGTTGATCAGACTCACCGCATCGCCGCCGCCTGCCTTGGCCGCACGGGCCGGGAAGCGCACATCGGTGATGTTCGGCGTCAGCTTCACGATCACCGGCTTGGAATAGTATTTCTTGCACCATTCCGTGACCATCTGGATGTATTCCGGCACCTGCCCCACAGCAGAGCCCATGCCACGTTCGGCCATACCGTGCGGGCAGCCGAAGTTCAGCTCGATCCCATCCGCACCGGTGGCTTCGACCTTGGGCAGGATCGCCTTCCAGGCTTCTTCCTCGCAAGGCACCATGATGGAGACGATCACCGCACGATCCGGGTAGTCCTTCTTGACCCGGGTGATTTCCTCAAGGTTGGTTTCAAGGCTGCGGTCGGTGATCAGCTCGATATTGTTGAGACCTAGCAGACGCCGGTCCGCGCCCCAGATCGCGCCATAACGCGGCCCGTTGACGTTGACCACTGGCGGGCCTTCGGAACCGAGGGTCTTCCAGACCACACCGCCCCAGCCAGCCTCAAAGGCGCGGCGGACGTTGTATTCCTTGTCGGTCGGCGGCGCCGAGGCCAGCCAGAACGGGTTCGGAGATTTGATCCCCAGAAATTCAGTTGTCAGATCAGCCATTTATCTGTTCCTTTTCATGCTCGCCTGCTGTCCCTACCGCGACAGCGGGCTGGCTTAGCCCATCAGGCTGGAATGAATGTCCATTGCGGCATCGCGGCCCTCGGCCACGGCGGTCACGGTCAGGTCTTCGCCACCCGAGGCACAGTCGCCCCCGGCCCAGACACCGGCAACCGAGGTGCGCCCGGTTTCCGAGACCTTGATCTTGCCACCGTCGATCTCCAGCCCGTCGGGCTGGCCCTCAAGGGTCTGACCAATCGCCTTGTAGATCTGATCCGCTGCCAGGCGCAGGGTCTCGCCAGTGCCGGTTACGCGGCCATCCTTGACCTCTGTGTATTCCAGCTCAATCTCGGCAGCGGCACCGTTGCCATGGATCGCCTTGGGCATCACGTTGAACATCAGCTTGACGCCCTTGGAGGCCGCCAGATCCTGTTCAAACCGGCTGGCGCCCATGGCATCGCGGCCACGGCGATAGGCGATGGTGACGTTTTCGGCGCCCAGAAGTTTCGACTGCACAGCGGCATCGACCGCTGTCATGCCGCCACCAATGACCACGACATTACGACCCACGGGCAGCGTGGTCAGATCGTCAGCCTGACGCAGATCGGCGATGAAGTCCACTGCATCGCGCACGCCATCCTTGTCTTCGCCTTCGCTGCGCAGCGCGTTGACGCCGCCAAGACCGATGGACAGGAACACCGCGTCAAAGTCGCCTTTCAGCGCCTCAAGCGACAGCTCCGACCCGAGCTTTTTGCCGTATTCCATTGAAATACCGCCGATCTGCAGCAGCCAATCGACTTCGCGCGCGGCGAAATCATTGGTGGACTTGTAGGCGGCAATACCGAATTCGTTCAGACCGCCGGCCTTGTCCTTGCTGTCATAGACGGTGACGTCGTGACCGAGCATCGCCAGACGGTGCGCGGCCGACAGGCCCGCAGGACCAGCGCCGACAACCGCAACACGCTTGCCCGTCGCCTCGGCGCGGGTGAAGGGATGCTCGCCCTTGGCCATAAGCGTATCGGTGGCATAGCGCTGCAGACGGCCAATCTCGACCGGCTTGCCTTCGGCAGTTTCGCGCACGCAAACCTCTTCGCACAGGGTCTCGGTCGGGCAAACGCGAGCGCACATGCCGCCAAGGATGTTCTGATCCAGAATGGTCTTGGCCGCTGACGTCGGATGCCCAGCCTGAATTTCGCGAATGAACTGCGGAATATCGATCGAGGTCGGACAGGCCGTCATGCAGGGCGCGTCATAGCAGAAATAGCAACGATCCGCGGCAACGGCGGCTTCGTGCTGATCATAGGGGGCATGCAGATCCCCGAAATTCTCGGCGATCTCTGGGGCGGACAAACGTCCAGCCTGGATCCCGGATGCCTGATGGCTACTCGCCATTGGGTGTCTCCCTGACTGTTATTTTTCTGCAAGTCAGAGTGCCACAGTTTGTTTTTTTATCAACTGGTAAAATTTTTGACGGGCCAAAAAATATCGGCCAATTCTGAGAAATGGCCGACATGCTGTTGATTTATATTACGAAAGACGCTTGCTTAGTTTTTCACCATCTCGGTCAGATGCCCTGATTTGATCCAGACACGCGCTCCATCTGGACCCGCTTTGGCATCCAGTTGCCCGCCCGGAGGCAGGCGCAGCCAGTCCCAGCGGCCAAAGGTTTCATCCCCGTCCTGATAGCTTCCTTCCAGCACGAACAGCTCAGCGCCGCCCTCGGCCGTGAAGGAGACTTCCAGCCCGGGGGCCCAGTTCACCAAACACACATCCTCGTGCGGATCGGAGTAAAGCGGCAGATGCGGATCCTGCGCCTCAGTGGTGTCGACATGAACAGTCTGGCGATCTTCGGGGGCGAACTGGTGCAGTTTCACCAGGATCATCGCGCCATCTGCAGCTGCTGGCGCGTGGCGGGATGTGGGCGGGTTGCGCACGTAGGAACCAACCGGGAAGTCCCCCGCTTCGTCCTGAAATACGCCGTCCAGCACGAGGTATTCCTCGCCGCCGTCATGAGTATGCGCAGAAAAGGATGAGCCCGGCGCAAAGCGCACGATGGTCGTGGCGCGGGCAACTTCCTCGCCGATCCGGTCAAGCATCTTCCGCTCGACCCCGGCAGCCGGGCTTTGCACCCAGGGAATATCGTCAAAATGAACCGCGACACGCTGTGAAAAATCGGCATTGATCCGCATCTGTGACTCCCCTCATCTGTCGGGGACAGATCTGGGGTATCCCGGGCGAATTTCCAACCGAATTCACCAAATTGTGTGTCGGCGGGCCAAAAACCAAAGGCATCTGGCCCGGCAGAGAGATCAGTTCGAAAGAACCGCGGTGGCTTCGATCTCGACCTTGGCTTCATCCTCGACCAGCGCCGAGACCACAACCATCGTCATGGCTGGGAAGTGATAGCCCATCACGTCACGGTAGGCTTTGCCCACTTCGGCCTGATGCGCCATATATTCCGCCTTGTCGGTGACATACCATGTCAGCCGGGTGATATCGCTGGCCGCGCCGCCCGCAGTCTCGACCACATCGAGGATATTGCGCAGCGCCTGGCTCATCTGACCGATAAAGTCTTTTGCCTCAAAGACCTGATCTGCGGTCCAGCCGATCTGCCCACCGACGAACAGCAGTTTGCCCTCGGCGACCATGCCATTGGCATAGCCCTTGGCCGGCTTCCAGCCTTCGGGGTGCACATTGATTGCGGGCATTGCCTGTCTCCTCAATTCGGTTCTGTTTGCAGTGCTGCTGGCAATATCCGCCAGCGCGCAAAGTATTTCAAGCTTAAAATTTCATACCTGAAGCGATTTGCATTGCGGGCGGCTTCCGTGCGGCGCCCTGCGGCGCTGATACCAGGGACCAAAGAAAAACCGCGCACCCAAAGGAGATGCGCGGTAGAATTCAATCTGCAAAGCGGCTGGCAGTTACATGCCAAGCGCTTCTTTATACATGTCCAGCACCGCCTCTTCTTCGGCGATGTCGTCCTTGTCCCGCTTGCGCAGGGCGATAACTTTGCGCATGACCTTGGTGTCATAGCCGCGCGCCTTGGCTTCGGCCATCACCTCTTTCTGCTGTTCGGCGATGTCCTTCTTTTCTGCGTCCAGACGTTCGAAACGTTCGATGAACTGGCGCAGTTCCCCGGCGGTCACCCGGTAGTTTTCACTCTTTTCGTCTTCGGTCAGATCCATGTGCGGCTCCGTCAGCAAGGCATGTCATTGCGGTCGATAAAAGGGGATAGCGGTCCGGCCTGATCACCGCAAGCCGGGAAAGCCCGCCATTGTGCCTTCGGGCGATGTTTTGCGCGCTGCGCGGGCCCCTGATACCTGTCTCAGCCTGCAAGCATCTTGCATCCACAAGGCCAATCCGCTACCCGCAGCAGCATGCAAACCGCAGGAGACTGGCATGTTTGAAATCCTTGTCTGGGTAGGTGCGGCCCTGTCCGTAGGCGGTCTCTTGGGGCTGGTCTGGTGCATCCTGCGCGTCACAAAGGCGCGGCGACAGAAACTGGACGACGAGGCGCTGCGCGCCGTGGTTCAATCAGTGCTACCGCTGAACCTTGGCGCTTTGCTGCTGTCGGTGATCGGGCTGATGCTGGTCATGGTCGGAATTTTCCTATCCTGACGCCTGCCCTGCGTGCACTCCCTGCACGCATTCTAAGGCCCCCTGCAATAGAACCTGCAAAACACCTGAAGCGGACCCTACCAAGGATCCGCTTTTTCGTTGCTTACAAGTTTTGAAATGACCGCTCCGCGTGGTGGCAGCTCAGACCGGCATATTGTCGAACTGATTTTCCACCGCTTCTTCTTCCAGCTTGGCCTTAACCCGGCGCAGGGTGCCTGGAATGGCCGAGCCCGAAGCGCGCAGCCGGGTCAGCGCGCTGAAGAATTCATCCACCAGCCGTTCACGTGCCGGCCCCGATGCGGTGCGAATCTGTTTTTCAAGATGCTGCGCATTCTGCAGCAAAACTGCGTCTGTCATGTTTCATCCTCCCTGTCGTGCGGAACATTCTGGCAGGGGTTTGAAACAGAAATACAGCAAAACTCCTTGATTTGAGTCATCATCGGCGGAGGTTGGCGCAATATCGGGCAAATTGCACAGCAGACAGGCAAAATACCGGCCAAAATACCGGCAAAAACAGCAGTCCCGGATAGATGTTTTGCGCCCCTACAGGACCCGGTTCGGGACGCGATTGAGCCAGATCAACACCGCCCTGCCGCCGGGACAGCTAAGTTAACCACACGCGAAGGGTTGAAACACATTCTGATTTCAACATATGTATAGTGAAACGCAAGGGAGAGCCCCATCATGAATCCTATCGTCAAAGCCTTCTTCGACGAAGCGACCAATACTGTTTCCTATGTTGTCCGCGATCCCAACGGCAGCGCCTGTGCCATTATCGATTCGGTTCTGGATTTCGATCATGCGGCGGGCCGGACCGACACCAGCTCAGCGGATGAAATCATCGACTGGATCACCGCGGAAGGTTTGAAAACCGAGTGGATCCTGGAAAGCCACGTGCACGCCGACCACCTGTCGGCCGCGCCCTATCTGCAAGAGCGCCTGGGCGGCAAGATCGGTATCGGCGAGAAAATCACCATCGTACAGGATACCTTCGGCAAGGTCTTCAACGAAGGCACCGAATTCCAGCGCGACGGCAGCCAGTTCGATCAGCTGTTCAAGGAAGGTGATACCTTCATGATCGGCCAGCTGCGCGGCGAAGTGCTGCACACCCCCGGTCACACACCGGCCTGCCTGACCTATGTCATCGGCGATGCCGCCTTTGTCGGCGATACGCTGTTCATGCCCGATTTCGGTACCGCACGCTGCGACTTCCCCGGCGGCTCTTCCGAAACGCTGTTCAACTCGATCCAGAAGATTCTGGCCCTGCCCGATGAAACTCGCATTTTCGTCGGCCACGACTACAAGGCGCCGGGCCGGGACGAATACGCCTGGGAAACCACGGTCGGAGAGCAGAAAGCGCTGAACATTCACATTGGTCAGGGCAAAAGCATCGAAGACTTCGTGTCGATGCGCGACGCCCGCGACGCGACGCTGGGTATGCCCCGGCTGATCCTGCCGTCGCTGCAGGTCAATATGCGCGCAGGCCAGATGCCCGAGCCGGACGATCAGGGCGATGTCTTCCTGAAAATCCCGGTCAACAAGATCTAACACCAGAAACCCGGTTGCAGCGCCGCGCCCCTGTTGGCCCGGCGCTGCAGCTTCAAAACACGCGCTGTCAGCACGAATATCCGCAGCGCAAAGACCAAGGAAACGCGAACAATGGAAACAGACTGGATCTGGGGCCTCGTCGGAGGCGGTATTATCGGCCTCGGCGGTGCCGTCTACCTTTTGGGTAATGGCCGGATCATGGGCGCCAGCGGTATTTTCGGCGGGCTCATCGATGGCAGCGGCTGGAACACCCTGTGGGAACGGCTGGCTTTTCTGGTCGGCGTGATCGTCACCCCGCTGATCCTCTGGCCGATCTATAACGTTGAGATCGACACCCATATGACCACCAATGTTGGTGTGATCATTGCGGCCGGCCTTCTGGTTGGCGTCGGAACCCGTATCGCAAATGGCTGCACCTCCGGCCACGGGGTATGCGGAATTTCCCGACTGTCCCTGCGCGGCATCGTTGCCACCGTTTTCTACATTCTGGCCGGTGGTCTGACCCTGGCCATTTTCCGTCACGTTCTGGGGCTGATCTGATGCGTATTCTTCTTTCTCTTATCGCAGGCAGCCTGTTTGGCGGCGGACTTTTCATTTCCGGCATGACCGACACCACCAAGGTGCAGGGCTGGCTGGACGTCTTTGGCAATTGGGACCCGACACTGGCCTTCGTGATGGGCGGCGCCGTTATTCCGATGTTCTTTGCCTGGCGTCTGACCCATGGCCGCAAACCGCTGGTGGGCGGCGATTTCCCGACCCTTCCGCGTCCGGAACTGGATCACCGGCTGATCACCGGCTCGGTTCTGTTCGGCATGGGCTGGGGCTTGGCCGGTCTGTGCCCGGGTCCGGCACTCGCGTCTTTGACCTACAACGGCTGGGGTGGGCTGATTTTCCTTGCTGCCATGTCGGCCGGTATGCTGGCTTCGGCGCCGATCGGCGTGCAACTGGACCGGATGGCCGCAAAGGCGTAAAGGATTGCCCATGCAAGCTCGTGACATAACGCCCCGCTACGCCGTCTCGCCGCAAATTTCGGTCGAAGACATTCCCGCAATCGCCGAAGCCGGTTTCAAACTGGTGATCTGCAATCGCCCCGATTCCGAGGTTCAGCCGAGCCATCAGGCCGCCGCCATCCGCGCTGCGGCCGAGGCTGCCGGGCTGCGCTTTGAAGAATTGCCGCTGACCCACCAGACCATGACGCCGGAAAACGTCGCGCGCCAGCGTGAACTCTACGAAGGCGCCGAGGGTCAGGTGCTAGCCTATTGCGCATCGGGCACCCGCTCTTCGGTAGTCTGGGCGCTGGGTCAGGCGCAGGAGATGTCGGCGGATGAGATCCTCGGCAAAACCGCAGCAGCGGGCTACGCGCTGGATGGTTTGCGTCCTGCGCTTGAGGCTGCGGGCAAGTCCTGAGCCGACGCGAGACAGATCAAAGAATTATTTCCCACCCCCAACTATTAAGACCATCACTCACAACACTCAAAGACCTCAGCCCTACGGCTGGGGTCTTTTTCATTGCTCTGACATCGAGGGGCGAACTGCGGATCATGCCCCCCTCTGGCATTTGCGAGGAGTGCCCCCAAATAGCAAAACCCGGCATCTAAATATGCCGGGCTCATGTTTCGCTCATCCTGTTGCGAACGGATCGGGAGACCGCAGTTCAGCTGCGCCTGCCGTGATCGCCTTGTCAGCCAGAGCCAAGTCCAGCCAGTTTGGAGATTTCCGCCGCAGCATCATCCGGGTTGAACTCATCCATCCCGGTGTCCGGCAACGCGGGCAAATCGCCTCCGAGGCCACCGCCCAGATCCCCGCCGAAGTTGCCGCCAAGATCCCCTCCACCAAGGGCTGCCGCAAAATCGTTCTCCAGGTCCGCACCCAGATCTCCCCCCATATCGGAGCCGAGGTCACCACCAAGGTTGTTCATATCGCCCAGACCGCCGGTATCGAAATCACCACCCAGACCGGAACCGAGACCACCGCCGCCCATGCCGCTGTCCAGGGGGTCCTGCAGATCCTCGGCTGCAATGCCAAGATCAAGCGTGGGCATTTCGTCAGCGGCGGCAGGCATGGCGTCAGCCCCGACACCATCTGCAAACCCGGCTTGATCCGCTTCCATGTCATTCACCAGCTTGGTGCGCGGCTGATTGAGGCGCACCGCGCGCGCTCCATTCAACTGCCCAAGGCGCCCTTGAGCGATCGACTGACCGCTCACCGCCTGAAGATCCGTTTCATAAAGGAATGCCTGATCCAGCGGCAGGAGATCGCCAGTCTTCAATCCGGAAAATTCGTTGAGCGGCACCCGCATCTTGCAAAGAACGGCGGACAATTCGGCCCGCATGGCCCCAAGGTTGCGCCCAAGGGACGGACCGGAGCCGCCCCCCTTGCCCAGTTCCTCGGGCGTGGGTTCGGGCAGGATCAGGTTCAATTCGCCCTGCATGGCGCCGATGGCCAGATCAACAGTCAGGGTCAGAACGCGATAATCGTCGGCTTCAAGCCCCAGGGCCAGACTGCGCAGGTCCTCGACCTGGGCGCCAAACTGATAGCCAGAGAAGATGGCTTGGTCGGATTGGCCTTCCAACATCACGACCACCTTTTTCAAGGCGCTTTCGAGGAAATCGGCCGTCATCGCAGCATCGGTCGGTGTGTAATGCCGCTCTGTAGGGGTTTTCCCCATGACCTGACCAATGGTCTGCTTCTGGATCAGAGCAGTGACGAGGGCGGCGTCCATTGTCGCAGCGCCAAGACGGCCATCAGGGCCGTCCAGAACAACCAACAGATGCTTGTCAGACAGCATCTCGGGCAGTTCATCCGACGCACGGTTCACCTGGCGTGCGGCCAGAACCGCAAGCGGCAGTTCGCACAGCTCGGCCGCTGCGCGCGCAAGCGACCGCCGCAGCGCCTTGAGCGTCAGCGAACTGCTGAATGCTCCCGACCCCTCTTTGGTTGCCGCCAGCTTGCGGGCAAGAACCCCTGGCTTGCTTCCTGTCGAATCCTGTGTCGTCGTGTCAGACATACGTCGTGAACCTGAACCCTTAGCGCCTGTTGTCTCTGTTTTAGACTACGGAGGGTTACCAAGATCTTTATTTCTGGGCTTTATGCGGCTTTTTCACGGATACCGGAAAGGGTTACCCGGAAGGCACCACCAGAGGCGCCTGCAAGATAGGAAATATCGCCATCCAGCCGCTGCACAATCTCGCGGCAGATCGCCAGTCCCAGTCCGGCTCCGCCAGCCCGCTCCGGGCTAACCCTCGAAAACTTCTCGAAAATCATCTGCTGGAACTCGGGCGGAATGCCGCTGCCGTTGTCGATGAAATCGATCAGCACCTGCGAGCCCTCGCGGGACACGTGGATGCTCAGCTCCGGATGTTCCGCATCGCAGTATTTCTGGGCATTGGCGATCAGGTTGATAAAGACCTGCGCCAGCCGGTCCAGATCCGATGAAATCTTAATATCTTCACTTGCAGGATCCCGCAGCACCCGCATTGGGGTATCAAATCCCGCTACGGCTGTGGAAACCGCATGATCCAGCACCTCTTTAAGCGTGCCACGGGTCATGTTGAGGCTGACCTGACCGCTTTCCAGCACGCTGAGATCCAGCAGATCGTTCAGCAGGCGCGTTAGCCGCAACGCCTCGTCATGGATGATGGTCGCATATCGGGCCTTACCCTCCTGCGCCAGGGTATCATCGTCCCGCAGGATTTCGGAAAAGGCCCGGATCGAGGTCATCGGCGTGCGCAATTCGTGGCTGACCTGGCTGAGGAAAGCATCCTTCTGGCGCGAAATCTGCGTTAGTTTTTCGTTGGTTTCCCGCAGCTTGCGCGCCGTCCTGGACAATTCGGCAGACTGCATTTCCAAACGGTTCGAATATTCCAGCATCTGCGCCGTCTCATCCGCCACCGCCAAAAGATCCTCAACCGAAACGGAAGAGCCACCAACGATCTGACCGATCATAGCGTGCGCTGCGGCCGCCCCGATCGACGCGCTCAGCTCGCGTTCCAGCCGTTCAAGGAACACCGGCGTCGGCTCTGGAAGGCTGCCCCGACCGCCCTGCCGGGCCAGTTCGCGCTGGAAGAATGCCTGTGCCTCGGTGGCGCCCAGAATCCTTTGCGACATCACCATCAGGTCTTCGCTCTGCGCCACCGAGCCGGTCCAGCCGCGCGGGCCGGATGAATGATCGAAGACATTGACGAATTGCGCGCCCTGCAGCCGCTCCATCGGGCTCGGGAAACTGGCCAGCGACACGATGCAGAACACCACGGCATTGAGCCCAATGGACCAAAGGACGGCATGCACCGTGGGGTCGAGCGCCTCTATCCCGAAAAGGGCGTGCGGGCGCAGCCATGACAGGCCGAACAGACCTTCGGCGAGCACCGCATCGGGTAGAACACCGCCGCCAAGGGTCGGCAGCAGCATGGTATAGGCCCAGATGCCAAAGCCGACGGTCAGCCCAGCCAGCGCGCCGCTGCGGGTGGCGCCGCGCCAGAACAAGCCGCCCACCAGCGCCGGCAGCATCTGCGCCACCCCGGCAAAGGAAATCAGGCCGATCGCTGCCAAAGCCGCGCCGCCGCCGGACAGCGTGTAATAGAAGTACCCCAGCGCCATGATCACCGCGATGGTCACACGGCGGGTAAACAACACCACATCACGCACATCCCCGGAGACCGAGGCCCCCGCCGCGCCCTGCAGCCGCAGCCAGATCGGCATCACGATATGGTTCGACACCATGGTCGACAGGGCCATCGCCGCGACGATCACCATCGAGGTTGCCGAGGAAAAACCGCCAAGGAAAGACAGCATCGCAAGGTTCTGCTGCCCCTGATGCAGCGGCAGCGTCAGAACGAAAAGATCCGGGTTCGCCCCCGTCGGCAGCAGCTCAAGCCCGATGGCGGCGATGGGCACCACGAACATCGACATGAGCAGCAGGTAGGTCGGAAATGCCCAGGCCGCTATGCGCAGATGACGCTCGTCCTCGTTTTCGACGACCATGACCTGAAACATGCGCGGCAGGCAGACAAAGGCGGCAGCGGCAAGGAAGGTAATGGTGGCCCAGCGGCCCCCGTCCACCTGCCACTGGCCAATACGCGAGGCATCAATCCGCGCAAAGGTCTCGGGCAGCCCGCCAGCGATGCCCCAGACCACGAAGATCCCCACTGCCAGCAGGGCGACCAGCTTGACCACCGCCTCCAGCGCAATCGCCGTCACCACCCCGTGGTGGCGCTCGTTGGCATTGAGGTTACGGGTGCCGAACAGGATGGCAAAGACGGCAAGGCCCGCCGAGACCCAGAATACCGTCTTGGTCTCGTTATATCCGCGCAGGGGATCAGCCTCGGCGAAGATTGAAAAAGACAGGGTAATGGACTGCAATTGCAGTGAAATATATGGCGTCACCCCGATCACGGCCAAGATGGTCACGCCGATGGCCAGCGTGTTGGACTTGCCATAGCGCGCCGATAGAAGGTCGGCGATGGAGGTGACGCGCTGACTGCGCCCGACCCGCACCAGTTTGCGCAAACCCCACCACCAGCCCAGCATGACCAGCGTCGGCCCCAGATAGATGGTGATGAATTCCAGCCCCGAGCGCGCTGCGTATCCCACCGCGCCATAAAAGGTCCAGGCGGTGCAATAGATCGACAGTGACAGCGTATAGGTCAGCGGCGAGCGCATCCAGGCGGCGCTGCGCCCCCGGCTGGCCATCCGGTCCGCAAGAAAGGCCACAAGGAATAGCAGCGCAACATAGGTAAAACAGACCAGGACCAGAACATTGAGTGAGGCCATCAGTCGCGCGGAGCCTCTGCGCTGCCCTGCTCTGTCCCAGAACCAACCGCCGCGTCCTGTGCCTGATAGGGCTCAGCTTCGGAATGCCCGCCTGCGGTCCAGTGTTCGGCCCAGCGGCGCACCGCTTCTCCAAAGGCAAGGCTGACCGCGATCAGAATCGCCCAGACCACAAAGATATAGATGATGGCCGAGGACATCGCCATACCCCCATGGCTGCCCGGCGCAGGATAGGGATCGGGGTCGGGCCACATCAAAGGCATCAGGAACAGCAAGGCGCCCAGGATGGGCAACAGTCGGGCAATATCCATCAGGCGGCGACGGCGATAGGTGCGCCGCTCGACAAAGGGAGCAGAGATCTCATCCTGCCGCCCGGCCCCGTCGCCCCGGATCATGATCGCCCCCGGTCAGGGCGGCAGCCAAGGCTGCCTCCTGCTGGGGGCCAAATCCGACCGCTCGGGGTCATCCCTGGCTGGCCTGAGCGTGCAGGTCCCGCACGGCTGTCAGAACCTCGGAGTTGGAAAAGGGCTTGGTCATGAACCGGGTCACGCCAGCGCGTTCAGCCATTTCCCGGTCCTTCATCTGGCCGCGGGCGGTCAGCATCAGAACCGGTAAGGAGGCAAACCCGTCAACCTCACGCAGCTCGCGGATGATCTCCAGCCCGCTTTTGCCCGGTAGCATCAGGTCCAGAATCACCAGATCCGGTTGCGCCTCGCGGATCACCTCGACAGCGCCGGTCCCATCGGCGTAGGCATCAACCTGCCAGCCATCGCGCGTCAGAAGAAAGCGGATCGCCTCAGTGATATTCGGCTCATCCTCGATCAGAATTACGTGTCTGCTCATTGGCAGAAGGTCCTCCCAGCGCCGCTCCCCGGACCCATAACGGTCCCGGCGCACATGCCCGTTTCACGTTAGAGTAGCCGCGCAGCCCCGCTGCTGTCAAAACTCTTCCTTCAGGATCGACGGCTCGCGGCGGGCCGGACATCCCCGGCGCGGGCAGATCCGGCAGCTGGCGCCCACAGGTTGCGCGCCTTCCGGCACTTCGCTTTGCGGCAGGATCAGCATCACCGCGTGATAGAGCGGATCGCTGTCGAAATCCGGTGTCACGTGATCCCATGCCACCGCCAAACATTTAAACGCCAGCGCCGAGCGCCCCTGCTGCACCACGTTGCGGCGTACCGGCACGTGCGGGCGCGCCAACGCGGTATAAATCGGCCAGAGCGGGCATGAGGCGCCAAAACGCGGCAGTGCAAATCCGGTCACCGGTTTGCGCACCAAGATCGAGCCCGAGGCATCGCAGATCACCAGCCCGGCCTCCTGACCCAGCACTTCGAATGGCAACAGACCGATACGGCGCAGCACCGTGGGCAGATCGCAGTCAAACTGCGCGGCCAGGGCCGAGGGACGAATGCCCCCCTTGTCCAGCGCCGACCGCAATGGATCCAGCGGCAGTGCAACCGCGTCGCGCTGATATTGCTCCAGCGCGCTGCGGGCGATCAGCCTTGCCGCATCGCTGACCAGCTCAGGCGCCCGGGCCACCAGCTCCTCCGGGCTGGCGGTGCCGGTTTCCAGCCCCGGGAAATGATAACCCTGCGCGAGGAAGAAAGCCTCGGCCTCTTCATGCGGCACCCCGCGCCGATCAGCGCTTGTGTTACTTTCGTCAAGGAAACTCACCAAGGCGCGGCTGCTTTCGGCCAGACGCAGGGAATCCTCGTTCAGGTTCTTGTGGAACCGGTCACTCCATTCCGGTTCCAGCTCGCCGGTTTCTGCCAGGATCGACGCGGTCGAGCGGATCGCAGCAGCCGTCGACAGAACCTCGTGCAGCGAGGCCGCCAGATGCGGATCGTGGGTCAGCCGGTCCGACAGGGTTTGCACCGTCCTCTCAAGCGTGGCGATGCGGCGATGACTTGTCGCCAGCACCTCGGCCCAGCCGGGGAAACGGCCCGCGAATTCATCGGCGCGGTCGAGTTCTGCCACCGGCACGCCGCTGTCTGCTGCCGCTTCGCGCAGGCTGGCGATCAGCGCCGCTTCGGCGCCCTCGCTCAACATCGAAGGTTCAACCCCCAGAACCTGCGCGATCCCGACCAGCAGTTTGCCGCCGATTCTGCGCCTGTTGTGTTCGATCAGATTGAGATATGAGGCCGAAATACCGGCGGCGCGGGCAAGTTCCGCCTGACGCATCCCGAGGATGAGCCGCCGTTCGCGGATTCTGCTGCCGGTCAGAGTGTCACGTGCCATTTTACAGGTCTTTCCCAAAAGGCCGCTATTTCAAGGGCTTTCCGCGGCGCGGCATAAGTTTCTTTACAGAATGCCGTGGAATACTGTTCATTTATTTACAGAATAAGCCTGCTTTACAAGGGATTTATTGCGCGATTTTACAAGCTGCCCTCATACTGATTTTGCACGAAAACCGTGCCGACGCCGAGCGGAAGTGAGGAGCTGCTAGGCGTTAAAATCTTAAGGGAGGATTACATGTCCAAATCTGATGTCTCGCGTCGCGGGGTACTGAAGTCCGGTGCCATGATGGGCGCTGGCGTTGCGCTTCCGACGATCTTCACTGCGTCGTCCGCAGCCGCTTACACCAACGAGCCGACCGGCAGCACCGTCACCCTCGGCTTCAACGTGCCGCAGACCGGCCCCTACGCCGATGAGGGCGCAGACGAGCTGCGCGCATACCAGCTGGCAGTCGAGCACCTGAACGGTGGCGGCGACGGCGGCATGATGAACACCTTCAGCTCCAAGGCGCTGAAAGGGAACGGCATCCTGGGCAAGGAAGTCAAATTCGTCACCGGTGACACCCAGACCAAATCCGACGCCGCCCGTGCATCGGCCAAGTCGATGATCGAAAAAGACGGCGCGGTGATGATCACCGGCGGCTCGTCCTCGGGCGTTGCCATCGCGGTTCAGGGCCTATGCCAGGAAGCCGGCGTGATCTTTATGGCGGGTCTGACCCACTCCAACGACACCACCGGTAAAGACAAGAAAGCCAACGGCTTCCGTCACTTCTTTAACGGTTACATGTCGGGTGCCGCCCTGGCGCCGGTGCTGAAGAACCTCTATGGCACCGACCGTCACGCCTATCACCTGACCGCCGACTACACCTGGGGCTGGACCCAGGAAGAATCGATCGCAGCCGCGACCGAGGCTCTGGGCTGGACCACCGTCAACAAGGTGCGCACACCGCTGGCAGCGACCGACTTCTCGTCCTATATCGCCCCGGTTCTGAACTCCGGCGCCGACGTTCTGGTTCTGAACCACTATGGCGGCAACATGGTGAACTCGCTGACCAACGCGGTTCAGTTCGGCCTGCGCGACAAGATCGTCAACGGCAAGCAGTTCGAAATCGTCGTTCCGCTCTACTCGCGACTGATGGCGAAAGGCGCCGGCGAAAACGTGAAGGGCATTCACGGTTCCACCAACTGGCACTGGTCGCTGCAGGACGATGCATCGAAAGCCTTCGTGCAGTCCTTCGGCACCAAATACGGCTTCCCGCCCAGCCAGGCGGCGCATACCGTTTACTGCCAGACCCTGCTTTATGCAGATGCATGTGAGCGCGCGGGCACCTTCAACCCCTGCGGTGTGGCCGAGGCTCTTGAAGGCTTCGAATTTGACGGTCTGGGCAACGGCAAGACGCTGTATCGCGCCGAAGATCACCAGTGCTTCAAAGACGTTCTGGTTGTGCGCGGGAAAGAGAACCCGACCTCCGAGTTCGACCTCTTGGAAGTTGTCGAGGTCACCCCGGCCGCTCAGGTTACCTATCCGCCGGATCACCCGATGTTTGCAGGCGGTGCCCTTGGCACCTGCAACCCGGGCGCCTGATCCGAATGAAAAGCCGGGCGCGTCTTGCGCCCGGCCCCTTTCAGAAACGTCCGTCCATTCATCTGCCATGCGGAGCGCCTCCGCACAGAACGCCGGGGCACGTCCCGCGAACGGTCGGACTCTATCACTTCCATACTGAAGAACCCGAAGGTGGGGACTATGGACGCAATCCTATTGCAAATCTTGAACGGGCTGGACAAAGGCTCGGCCTATGCGCTGATCGCGCTGGGTTTGACACTCATTTTCGGCACGCTGGGCGTTGTGAACTTCGCCCACGGCGCATTGTTCATGATCGGCGCCTTCTGCGCCGTGACCCTGCAGCGCATTCTGAACCTCAGCTTTGAGACCGTCGACGAAAGCCAGAAAGACTTTCTTGGCAACCCGCTGAAGGTCAAAACGCCCTATGTTGAATCCTGGTTCGGCCCCGAGGTGGGCGGCGCGATCATCGACTGGGCGGTGCCGCTGGCGATCCTGTTTGCGATCCCGATCATGATCTTCGTCGGCTACGTGATGGAACGCGGGCTGATCAAGCATTTCTACAAGCGCGAACATGCGGACCAGATCCTCGTGACCTTTGGCCTGGCCATCGTGCTGCAGGAAATCGTCAAGTATTTCTATGGCGCGAACCCGATCCAGACCCCGGCCCCCGAGGCGCTGAACGGCGTTGTGAATCTCGGCGCGGTCATCGGCATGGACATCGTCTATCCGGTCTGGCGCGTGGTCTACTTCTTCTTTGCAGTGGTGATCATCGGTGGCATCTTCAGCTTCCTTCAATTCACCACCTTCGGCATGGTTGTACGCGCCGGGATGGCAGACCGGGAAACCGTCGGCCTTCTGGGCATCAACATCGACCGCCGCTTTACCATCATGTTTGGTATTGCCGCTGCGGTCGCGGGACTTGCCGGTGTGATGTACACGCCGATCAACTCTCCCAACTACCACATGGGCATGGACTTCCTGGTTCTCAGCTTCGTGGTTGTGGTTGTGGGCGGCATGGGCTCCCTGCCCGGCGCCGTTCTGGCCGGCTTCCTTCTGGGGGTTCTCGAAAGCTTTGCTTCGATGAATGAAATCAAATCCATTCTCCCCGGTATCGACCAGATCATCATCTATGTGGTCGCGATCATCATTCTGCTCACCCGCCCGCGGGGCCTGATGGGCCGCAAAGGCGTGATGGAGGACTAAGCACATGTTCGGACTGGACAAAAAAGACACTCGAATGCTGCTGCTGGTCGCCATCCTGGCCCTATGCGCACCATTCATCCTGAACCCCTTCCCGGCAGACAGCGCCATGGCGCAGTTCAACGCGGGCTATCCTGACCTGATGCAGCGTTTCGTGATCTTCGGGATCTTCGCAATCGGGTTCAACATTCTCTTCGGCCTCACCGGCTACCTCTCCTTTGGCCACGCGGCTTTTCTGGGGGTAGGCTCCTACTCGGCGGTCTGGATGTTCAAGCTGCTCAGCATGAACGTCGTCCCGGCCATCATCCTGTCGGTGATCATTGCGGGTCTGTTCGCGCTCCTGATCGGATTTGTGTCCCTGCGCCGCTCGGGCATCTACTTCTCGATCCTTACGCTGGCCTTTGCGCAGATGTCGTTCAACCTGGCCTATTCGGTGCTGACCCCGATCACCAACGGTGAAACCGGCCTGCAGCTGACGCTGGAAGACCCCCGCGTTCTGGGTGTCTCTGCCACCGCGGACGGCTCAATCCCCGTGACAAACTTTTTCGGGATGGAGATGCGCTCGACCTTTGAAATGGCGGTGGGTCCCTGGGCCTTCCAGTTCAACGCGGGCTACTATCTGTGCGCGCTCGTTATGCTGGCCTCCTTTTATCTGGCGATCCGCATCTTCCGCTCGCCCTTTGGCATGATGCTGCGGGCGGTGAAATCGAACCAGCAACGGATGAACTACACTGGTCTCAACACCCGTCCCTACACCCTGGCTGCCTTTGTGATCTCGGGAATGTACGCCGGTCTGGCTGGTGGCCTGATGGCCTCGATGGACCCGCTGGCAGGCGCCGAGCGCATGCAGTGGACCGCCTCGGGTGAGGTGGTACTGATGACCATCCTCGGCGGCGCCGGCACGCTGATCGGTCCAGTTCTGGGCGCGGGCTTCATCAAATACTTCGAAAACATCTTTTCGAAGATCAACGACAACGTTCTGCACAGCTGGTTCAGCTTTATGCCCGACGGGATCGAAGACTTCATGGTCTTCATCGTCCACCCCTTCATCGGCAAAGGCTGGCACCTGACCCTGGGCATCCTGTTCATGCTGGTGGTGATCTTCCTGCCGGGTGGCCTCGTCGAAGGCGGGCAGCGCATTGCAGGCTGGTTCAAAGGGCGCAAGTCCAAGGACAGCTCGGCCAGCAAAAAAACCGAACCTGCGGAATAAGGAGACAGGATCAATGGGTATCCTCGAAGTCAAAAACGTGGGCAAACGGTTCGGCGGCCTTCAGGCGCTGTCGGATGTGAACCTCAGCGTCAAGGAAAACTCCGTTCACGCCATCATCGGCCCGAACGGGGCGGGCAAATCCACCCTGCTGAACTGTCTGGTGGGCAAGCTGATCCCAGACACCGGATCGGTCATGTTCGACGGTCAGTCGGTGCTGGGCCGGGCGCCCTATGAGATCAACCAGATGGGCATTTCCCGCGTGTTCCAGACGCCCGAGATCTTTGGCGATCTCACGGTATTGGAAAACATGCTGATCCCCTGCTTTGCCAAACGGGACGGGGCGTTCGAACTGAACGCCATCGCCTCGGTCGCCAAGCAGAAGGATGTGCTGGAAAAGGCCGAGCAGATGCTGGTGGAAATGAACATGGCGGACAAGCGGCACATGCATGCCGCCGCCATGTCGCGCGGCGACAAACGGCGTCTTGAGATCGGCATGTGCCTGTCTCAGGAACCCCGCCTCTTGCTGCTGGATGAACCCACCGCCGGCATGGCGCGGGCGGACACCAACAACACCATCGATCTCTTGAAACAGATCTCGGACGAGCGCGACATCACCATCGCCATCATCGAACACGACATGCATGTGGTGTTCAGCCTGGCCAACCGGATCACGGTTCTGGCGCAGGGCACGCCACTGGTCGAAGACGATCCGCAGAACATCCGTGGCAACCCCAAGGTGCGCGAAGCGTACTTGGGCGAAAGCGCATAAGGAGAAACAGAGATGAACGTCAAACCGGATTTCTCCAAGAACGCCAATCAGGCGACAACGGCTCCGGCCTTCCTGTCAGTCTGGGACATGCACGCCTATTACGGCGAAAGCTACATCGTGCAGGGCATCAACTTTAACGTCCACGAAGGCGAGATCCTTGCCCTGCTGGGCCGCAACGGCGCGGGCAAGACATCCACCCTGCGGTCTATCGCCCGCACCGGCAGCCCGATGGTCACCCAGGGCGAGATCTGGCTGGACCACCAGCCGCTGCACAAGATGGAAAGCCACGAAGCGGCGGCCGCCGGTCTGGGTCTGGTGCCCGAGGACCGGCGCATCATCCCCGGCCTGACGGTCGAGGAAAACCTGCAACTGGCACAAATCGCCCCGCCCATCGGCTGGTCCATCGAGCGCCTTTACGATCTGTTCCCGCGCCTTGGTGAACGGCGCAAGCAGGAAGGCGTGACCCTTTCGGGGGGTGAGCAGCAGATGCTGGCCATTGCCCGCGCACTCGCCCGGGACATCAAGGTGCTACTACTGGATGAACCCTATGAAGGCCTCGCGCCGGTCATCGTGGACGAGATCGAAAAGACTCTCATCCACATCAAGGAACAGGGCATGACCACGATTCTGGTGGAACAGAACGCGGTGCGCGCGCTGGAACTTGCCGACCGGGCGGTCATTCTGGACACCGGCGGGATCGTCTTTGACGGCACCGCCTCCGAGGTTCTGGAAAACGCCGAGCTGCGCGCCGAATATCTGGCGATCTGATCTCAATTCTCCCCGTCGCACTGGTGTTGTGACTGGTGCGGTTACCTCAAGACCGGTTCCCTTTGGAGCCGGTCTTTTTTGTTTCACAGCAGGGAAATAGCGCAAAAACCTGCATAAACCAGGGTTATACGCGCCCGGTTTAGCCTCCGCATCCATCCCGCGATCTATTCCAGATCCACCCTGCCCGCTCCGATATGTCAGCCACGGCCCGCATGGCGTGCCGCAGTCACATCAGACTGTCACATCAAGGAGACTTATCATGTTCAAACCTTCTGCCCGCATCCTGGCCCTCGCCCTTGTCCTGCCTCTGTCGCTGCCCGTCGCGGCGCTGGCCTCGGATGGCAAGCCCAGCGCCGAAGTCGAAGCGCAGATCCGCGCCACACTGACCGAACAGGGCTATGAGGTGCGCAAGATCGAATCCGAAGACGGCATGTACGAGGCCTACGCCCTGAAAGACGGCAAAAAGCTGGAGATCTATCTGAACGACAAGATGGAAATTATCCGCGTCAAGGAAGACTGATACCAGCCCGGGCGGAGCCGGGATGCACGTACCGCTCCGCCCGACCAAATGCCGCATCCATTCGATTGGGAGACCCTCATGCAACGTCACTATGTCTGGGATCCGCTGATCCGTCTGTTTCACTGGTCACTTGTCATTCTGTTCGCAGCTAATGCGCTGCTGACCGATCCGGACGAACGGATTCACGAGGTATTGGGGTACGTGATCGTTGGCCTGATCGGGGTGCGCATACTCTGGGGGGTGATTGGCAGCCGTTATGCCCGGTTTTCCAGTTTCCCCCCCAGTTTCTCGGGCGCTGTCGGGCAGCTGACGGATATTGCCACTGGGCGGGTGCGTCCGCACCGGGGCCATACGCCGCTTGGCGCCCTGATGATCTACAACCTGCTGCTGACGATCCTTGGCATCGGTCTCACCGGCTATCTGATGACCACCGACATGTTCTGGGGCATCGAATGGCCCGAAGAGCTGCACGAAGCACTGGTCACCTGGGCCGAAATCTCGGTCGTGCTGCATATCGCTGCGGTGATCTATGAAAGCCGCCGCACAAGGGTCAATCTGGCGCGCTCCATGGTCTCGGGGTACAAGGACCTACCGACGAGTCCCCCGGAGACCCAACAGTGACCAACAGCAGATTTGACCCGGCCCAACCCTCCGTTCTGATCGCCCTGATCGTCGTGCAGTCCATCTGCGCGGCGATCTTTCTGGGTGATATCATTGCCGATCTTCTGATGCCCGGCGCGATGAATACCGAAGGGCGGCACGCGGCGATCGAGGCGATTGCCACCTTTGGCCTGATCGCCGCCATCGTAGTCGAAGTCCGTATCCTGATGTGGCTCTTGCGGCGCAAGGCGCATCTGGAGCAAAGCCTGAAGAGCGCGCAGGGCGCCATTCAGGAAGTCATCGATACCGAATTTTCCACCTGGAACCTGACCCCGGCAGAACGGGATGTGGCGACCTTTCTGGTCAAGGGGCTGAGCACTGGAGAAATCGCCCAGATGCGCGGCAGCGCCGAAGGCACCGTCAAGGCGCAGCTCAATGCCATCTACCGCAAATCCGGCAGCGGCAACCGCGCCGAGTTGATGAGCCTCCTGATCGACACGCTGATGGGTCACGGCAAGGACACCGCCCCGGAACCGCTGGCCAAATCGGGCTGACCGGCGCATCCGGGACAGTGCATTTTGGCGCCTACTGCGCGGTCCAGCCGCCATCAACCGGAATGGCGGTGCCGGTGACGTTATGCGCCACCGGAGCGCAGAGCCACAGCGCCAGCGCACCGATTTCCGATGGATCCGACAGCCGTTTGCTAGGCTGTTTTTCGGACAGAAGATCGGCGATCCCCGCCTCCCTGTCACCGCCCATCTGCGCTGCCCGCGCCGCCACCTGCGGTTCGATGATCGCGGTTTCGGTCCAGCCCGGACAGATGCAATTCACCGTCACGCCGCCGGTGTCTCGGCTGCCCTGATCGGCATACTCCAGCGCCGCCACCCGACTAAGACCAACAAGACCGAATTTCGCGGCCACATAGGGCGCCTTGTCTTTGCTGGCGACCAACCCGTGGACCGAGGCGATATTGATCACCCGGCCAAATCCGCGCGCCGCCATGCCCGGCAGCGCCGCCTGCATGATGTGAAAGGCCGCCGACAGGTTGACCGCTAGGATCGCATCCCAGGTCTCGCGCGGCATCTCGGCCAAAGGCGCGGTTTTCTGGATGCCGGCATTGTTCACCACGATATCGGCGCCGCCCCAGTCCGCAACGGCGCTCATCAACGCGTCGATCTCTTCCGGCTGGCTCAGGTCCCCGGCAAAGAATCGCGCCTCGGGTGCCCCGGCCTCCAGCAAAGTCCCAGTCGCCGCCTGCGCGGTTGCTTCATCGGCGATGCCATGCACCGCGATACGGGCGCCCGCGGCCGCCAGTTCCTTTGCGATGGCAAGGCCGATCCCCTGAACCGATCCCGTCACCAGCGCCGTTTTTCCAGTCAGATCCGTCATGCGTTTTCCTCCAGCATTTTGCGCAGCTCGGTCTTCATGACCTTGCCGTAGTTGTTCTTGGGAAGCTCCGCCGTGCGGATATAGGCCTTGGGCCGCTTGAAGCGGGCGATCTGATCGTTGCAAAGCGCATCCAGCTCTGCCTCGGGTGCCGTTCCCACGATAAAGGCCACCACCTCTTCGCCCCAGTCGGCGTGCCTGCGCCCCACGACCGAGACCTCCTGCACATCCGGGTGCATCAGCAGCACCTCTTCGACCTCGCGCGGATAGACGTTCGAGCCGCCCGTGATGATCATATCCTTGGAGCGGTCCTGCAGGGTCAGATAGCCCGCCGCATCCATGACCCCCATGTCCCCGGTCATCAGCCAGCCGTCTTTCAGCGTTTCTGCGGTGGCGATCTCATTGTTCCAGTAGCCGGGCATCACCGCATCGCCGCGCACCATGATCTCTCCGACCTCTCCCGGCGGCAGCGGTGTGCCATCCGATGATCCAATTTGCACCTCGACCGGGCTTTGGGCGCGGCCCACACCAGCCAGCCTGGCGCGCCATTCCGGATGGCTTCGGTCGATCACGTCATGACGGCTGAGCGCGGTGATCCCCATCGGGCATTCGCCCTGTCCATAGATCTGTACAAAGACCGGGCCGAAATGATCGACCGCCTCGATGATGTCCGCCAGATACATCGGCCCGCCCGCATAAACCACGGTGCGCAGGCCGCGTCCGCTGCGTCCTGCCGCCTTGGCCTGCGCGGTCATGCGCGTCACCATGGTAGGCGCGGCGAACATCTGGACGCGGCCAAAATGCTCGGCCAGATCGAAAATCTCATGCGGTTCAAATCCCCCCGACGGCGGGCAGACATGGGCGGCGCCGACCAGCACATGCAACATGGCATAAAGGCCTGCGCCGTGGCTCATCGGGGCGGCGTATAGGATCTGATCCTCAGCGCTGGCCGCGTCCACATCATTGAGATAGGCCAGTGAAACCGTGACCAGCATCCGGTGGGTGATCATCACCCCCTTTGGCCTGCCTGTGGTCCCCGACGTGTAGAACAGCCAGGCCAGATCCTGCGGTGCCCGTCGGACCAGCGCAGTCACAGGATCCGCAGCCAGCACAGCGGCCCCGTCTGCGCCGGAGAAGTCGATGATATCCAGCGTCACCCCGGCCTCGCGCAGTGCCGTATCCAGACCAGCCGAGGCAAAGACCAGCCGGGTGCCGGAATTTTCCAGGATATAGGCTGCCTCGCGCCCGTGGAGTTTTGCATTGACTGGCACCGCCGCTGCTCCGGCATACCAGATCCCGAACAGGGCGATCAGGTAGTCCGGGCAATTCTTCATGAAGATTGCGACGCGGTCCCCGGGCTCGACCCCTTGCGAGACCAGCCAGCCCGCAACCCGCGCAGCCTTTTGGTGAAAGTTGCCGTAATCCGCCACCTGATCGCGGCCCAGAAACAAGGCAGGACGGTCCCCGCCCGCCGCAGCCTGACGGGCCAGCCACATTCCGATATTCATGCTAATCCTCCCATAGCGCGCCCTGT
Organism: Pseudophaeobacter sp. 1A16562; assembly: GCF_041008785.1. NCBI lineage: Bacteria > Pseudomonadati > Pseudomonadota > Alphaproteobacteria > Rhodobacterales > Roseobacteraceae > Pseudophaeobacter > Pseudophaeobacter sp. 1A16562. Next base: position 120,864 of record NZ_JAXGFT010000009.1, read on the forward strand.
TGAGCGGCAGAAATACATTTCCATGCGGCCCCGGCCTCTTCAATTCCGCAAAAATACCCGGTTAATAGAGGTCATGACAGATATCGCCTTTAGCCATGCGCCCGTCGGCCTTGCCGTGCTGGAACGCCGTGTGATCAAACGCTGCAATCTCCAGTTCGCCGCGACCTTTGGCGGGGAGCCAGCCGACTATGACGAAATGCTGATCGCGGATCTTTATCCCACCCAGGAAGAGTTCCGCCGTATTGGCGCGCTTTTGCAGGAAGAAGAGCACCGCACCGGCAGCTATAGCGACGAACGCATCATGCGCCGCCGATCAGGAGAACTCTTCTGGTGCCGGGTGCGTGGGCGATCCGTGTCCCCAGAAGCGCCGTTTCAAACCGGTGTCTGGTCCTTTGCCGATATCTCAGACGACCGCCCCGTGGTCAGCCTGACCCCGCGGGAACGCGAAGTCGCCATTCTGACCTGCAAGGGCCTGTCGGCCAAGGAAATCGGCGCCAAGCTGAACCTCTCCTACCGCACCATAGAAACCCACCGGGCGCACCTTCTGGAAAAGTTCGGCGCCCGCAAACTGCCCGAACTGGTGGCCAAGCTGACCGGGATGCCATTATGAGCCTTTAAGAGGCCGTAACAGCTGCCTTTGGCCAATCACAGGCCCCTCTGCAATTGCGAATCCCGCGCGACGCCCCCATGTTGGCGCTAATAGACCGCGCATGATCGGCAGCGCTTTCCTTGTGGTAAAGCTTGGCCTATAAGCGCTCTAATTTCCAGCCTGCGACATCTTCGCAGGCCTGTCGGAACCGGCTGAGGACAAAATGACAGAAAAATCTCACGAAGCTGACGTGGCATTCATCAAGGCGCTGGCGGAACTGCTGCGCGAAAACGACCTGACCGAACTGCAGGTCAAACGGGACTACGGTGAAGATGACAGCCTGAACGTGCGGGTTTCACGGCAAATCGCCGCCGCCCCTGCCCCTGTGCAGACGATCGCAGCGGCACCGGCCGCTGCCGCCGCACCGGCCCCGGCAGCAGCCGCTGCAGCTCCGGCACCGGAAGCCGCAGAAGACCCCGCCAGCCACCCCGGCGCGGTGACCTCGCCCATGGTCGGTACCGTCTATCTGCAGCCCGAACCCGGCGCGCCTTCCTTCATCAAGGTCGGTGACAGCGTCAAAGAGGGTGATACTCTGCTGATCGTCGAGGCGATGAAGACGATGAACCACATCCCCGCGCCGAAATCCGGCACGGTGAAGCGCATTCTGGTCGAAGACGGCGCCGCCGTGGAGTTCGGATCCCCCCTGGTCATCGTCGAGTAAGGATCCAGCATGTTTGACAAGATCCTGATTGCCAACCGCGGCGAGATCGCCCTGCGCGTGATCCGGGCCTGCCGAGAGATGGGCATCCAGTCCGTCGCGGTGCATTCCACCGCCGATGCCGATGCGATGCACGTGCGCATGGCAGATGAGTCGGTCTGCATCGGCCCGCCCGCCGGCAACCAAAGCTATCTGTCGATCCCGGCGATCATCTCGGCCTGTGAAATCACCGGCGCCCAGGCGATTCACCCCGGGTATGGCTTCCTGTCGGAAAACGCCAACTTCGTGCAGATCGTCGAGGATCACGGGCTGACCTTCATTGGCCCCTCGGCTGCGCATATCCGCATCATGGGCGACAAGATCACCGCCAAGGAAACCGCCAAGGAACTGGGCATCCCCGTGGTGCCGGGCTCCGAAGGCGGCGTGCCGGATCTGGCCACGGCCAAGGCCGCTGCCGCCGACATGGGCTATCCCGTGATCATCAAAGCTACCGCTGGTGGCGGGGGACGCGGCATGAAGGTGGCCAAGGACGAAGCCGAGCTCGAAATGGCCTTTTCCACCGCCCGCTCCGAAGCCAAGGCAGCCTTTGGCAATGACGAAGTCTATATGGAGAAATACCTCCAGAAGCCGCGTCATATCGAGGTTCAGGTCTTTGGCGACGGCAAGGGCACCGGTCTGCATCTTGCCGAGCGTGACTGCTCGCTGCAGCGACGCCACCAGAAGGTTTTCGAAGAGGCCCCCGGCCCCTCGATCAGCCCGGAAGAGCGCGCCCGTATTGGCAAGATCTGCGCCGATGCTATTGGCAAGATGGGCTATTCCGGCGCCGGTACGGTCGAATTCCTTTACGAGGACGGCGAGTTCTATTTCATCGAGATGAACACCCGCCTGCAGGTGGAACACCCGGTGACCGAAGGTATTTTCGGTGTCGATCTGGTACGCGAACAGATCCGCGTGGCCTCGGGTCAGCCGTTGTCCTTTGGCCAGGACGATCTGCAGATCAATGGCCATGCCATCGAAGTGCGGATCAACGCTGAGAAACTGCCGAACTTCACCCCCTGTCCCGGCAAGATCACCGCGTTCCACGCGCCCGGCGGTCTGGGTGTACGGATGGATTCGGCGCTCTATGACGGCTATTCGATCCCGCCCTATTACGACAGCCTGATCGGGAAACTGATCGTGCACGGGCGCGACCGGCCCGAGGCGCTGGCGCGTCTCAGCCGCGCGCTGGGTGAGTTGATCGTCGATGGCATCGACACCACCGTTCCGCTGTTCCACGCCCTGCTGCAGGAGCGTGACGTGCTGGCCGGGGATTATGACATCCACTGGCTTGAGCACTGGCTGGAAGAAAACCTGCCCGCCTAAGGGCCGGGCTGCAAATGATCGCGACGGGGCGCGTCCATGCCCGCCCTGTCGCCTGAGGGCCTGCCAATAAGGCAAAGGCCACCAAGACGACCGAAGCCACCAAAGCCCCCGGGGGCACCCGCATGAGCCTTACGCCCGAACTCTTGCTGCATGCCTATTCCGTTGGCGTTTTCCCCATGTCAGAACACCGCGACGATCCGGAGATCTTCTGGGTTGATCCGAAACGGCGCGGCATCCTGCCTCTGGATGGGTTTCACATCTCCCGCTCGCTGGCCAAGCGCATCCGCAACGGCGGCTTTTCGATCACCATCAACCGCGATTTCGCTGGTGTGGTCGCGGGCTGCGCCGACCGCCCGGATACCTGGATAAATGGCGAAATTTTCGACCGTTATATGGATCTGCACCGGATCGGCCATGCGCATTCGCTTGAGGTACGGCATGGCGATCAACTGGTTGGAGGCGTCTATGGGGTCTCGCTCGGCGCGGCGTTCTTTGGCGAAAGCATGTTCTCGCGCCAACGCGATGCCTCAAAGGTGGCGCTGGCGTACCTGGTGGACCGGTTGCGACAGGGCGGTTTTGCTCTGTGCGACACACAGTTCCTGACCGATCATCTGGCCTCACTCGGCGCGATCGAGATCAGCCGTGCGGCCTATCGGCGACAATTACGCGACGCCATGGAAGGGAGTGGCGATTTCACCCGCCCGCAGACACCGACGCCTCACTCGCTTTTGCAGCGGATGACCCAGACGTCATAGCGGTTGTGATCCAGCGCGTTCAGCGCCGGGCTTGAGGCGATCATCCAGCCTTCAAAGAAGACTTCGCCATTGGCCGGGCTGCGCACGGTGAGGAAGGCATAGGCATCGCCGGTCGGGTTGTCAGCAGGATAACGGCATTCGCCCAAAGTCACGATCAAGCCCAGGATTTCTGCGCTGCCACCGACGGGGATCTCGGCATCCACCGTGCGCCCGTTGACCTTATCAAGGCCGCGCAAAACGGCAGCAGAGCCCGATGCGGCCTGTTCTTGTGCCGCCTGATCCTGTTCTGACAGCTCCTGCGTAATCACCGCCTGCGCCGCGGCATCCATCGCGGTCAGGCCGAACCCAGCACAAACAGCGCAGCCCCAAAGCAGCGCCGATCTGACGGTCTGCAGCCGGGCCGCGAGGTGCGTCACTGGTCTTCTCCACCACTTCCGGAAACGAATTTCACCAGAAGTGAAATCAGGCTGACGGCGCCTTGAGTGTCGAGGATCTCTTCCCCGGCCTCCAGGTTCAGCGGCGAACCACCGGGCATGATCTCGACGAAGTTACCGCCCAGCAACCCTTCGGAGGAGATCACTGCAGAGCTGTCGTCGGGAATCACGATGCCATTGTCCACGGTAAAACTGGTATCGGCGCGGAAGGTCTGCGGGTTCAGCTCGACCCCGGTGACGGTGCCGATCTTGACCCCGGCCAGCCGCACATCGGTGCCGACGGTGACCCCTTCGAGAGAGCGGAAAGAGGCGCTGAGCGGATAGCCCGCCCCGCCGCGCGACAGGCCCGCAGCCTGTCCAGCGTAGACTGCAAAGGCAAGCGCCGCCGCAACGACAACGCCACCGGCCAGAACCTCTGTGGTATTATGGGACATATCGCCTGCCTAAATCGTTATTTATGGTCAGCTGACACCGCAAAGATGTCAGGGGTTACTCGGGAACCCAGGCCTCGTAGTCGCTGCGCCGCTCAGGCTCACCGCCCCGGCGGATCGATCCGGCCGGAGCATAGGCCAGCGCGGTGCCGGTCAGGTTTTCCTGATGCGGTTTTTCCCAGGTCTTATGCGCCAGCGGCTTGTCGCTCGGCACCTCGTCAAAGGTCCGGTGCAGCCAGCCATGCCAGTCGGGGCTGACGCGCGAAGCTTCGGCCTCACCGTTGAACATGACCCAGCGGCGGCTGTCATCGGCATTGCGGTAGAACACATTGCCCGCGTCATCCTCACCCACTTTGATGCCTTTGCGGCGGGTGTAGATAGCGGTGTTAAGCGTGGAGCCGTTCCACCAGGTCACAGCGCGCAGAAGAGAGTTCAGGATTCCCATGGGTGCCTCCGAAAATGTTGCCCCTGATATGGCGTACTTTCGGCGCGAGGTCCAGTGGGTTGCCACCCTGTGGCTAACAGCATGACAGGAATTGGCACGATCCCAGGCTTACTGGGGCAGAAGGGCCGTAACTTCGATTTCAATCCGATACTTCGGATCGATCAGCCCGCATTCGATCATGGTTGCAGCGGGGGGATTATCCCCAAAGGTTTCGGCCAGCATCGGCCAGCAGGCGTCGAATTCAGCCCGGTCCGGCAGGTAATAGTTCACCCGCACCACATCGGCAAAGGAAGCGCCAGCCTCCGCCAGTGCCTTTGCAATGATATCCAGCGCCGAGCGGCACTGGGAGACAACATCCTCCCCCTGCCCCACGGTGCCTGCGACATGCACGAAACCACCCGCCACAACGGCCCGGCAATAGCCGACCTTTTTCTCAAATTCACCGCCGGATGAAATGCGTTTGATCGTCATGAAATGCCCCTCTCTGTATTGAAGCCCAAACCCCATAGAAAAAGGCGAACGTCAAAATGACGTTCGCCCCTCCGCGCAGCAGCGCAAATGCGATCCACATCAGCGGGTTAACCGGCCGATGCGGATTCCTTTTCGTCGGCATAGATCATCAGAGGCTGCGCATCCGATGTCGCCGCTTCCTCGTTCACGACCACCTTGGTGACGTTCTCCATGCCCGGCAATTCGAACATGGTGTCGAGCAGGATATCTTCGAGGATCGAGCGCAGGCCCCGGGCACCGGTTTTGCGTTCGATGGCTTTCTTGGCAATTGCCATCAGCGCCTCGTCGGTGAAATCCAGCTCGGTGTCTTCCAGCTCGAACAGGCGCTGGTACTGTTTGATCAGCGCGTTCTTCGGCTTGGTCAGGATGGTAACAAGCGCGTCCTCATCCAGATCTTCCAGCGTTGCCAGAACCGGCAGACGGCCAACAAATTCCGGGATCAGGCCGAATTTCAGCAGATCTTCGGGTTCCAGATCCTGGAAGATCTCGCCCACACCGCGGTCATCGTTGTCACGCACATCGGCGCCAAAGCCCATGGCAGAACCCTTGCCGCGCTGCGCGATGATCCGGTCGAGACCGGCAAAGGCACCGCCGCAGATGAACAGGATGTTGGTGGTGTCCACTTGCAGGAATTCCTGCTGCGGATGCTTGCGCCCGCCCTGCGGCGGAACGGAGGCCACGGTACCTTCCATCAGTTTCAGCAGCGCCTGCTGCACGCCCTCGCCCGACACGTCGCGGGTAATCGAGGGGTTTTCCGACTTGCGGGTGATCTTGTCGACCTCGTCGATATAGACGATGCCGCGCTGCGCGCGCTCGACGTTGTATTCCGACGCCTGCAACAGCTTGAGGATGATGTTCTCCACATCCTCGCCCACGTAACCGGCTTCGGTCAGCGTGGTGGCGTCAGCCATGGTAAAGGGCACATCCAGAATGCGCGCCAGCGTCTGCGCCAGCAGCGTCTTGCCGCAGCCGGTGGGGCCGATCAGCAGGATGTTGGATTTCGCCAGCTCAATATCGCTGGCGGTTTTCTGCGCGTGGTTCAAACGCTTGTAGTGGTTGTGCACCGCCACCGAAAGAACCCGCTTTGCCGTGGCCTGACCGATCACATAATCGTCAAGAACCTCGCAGATGTCCTTGGGCGTGGGCACGCCATCGGTGGCCTTCAGCCCCGACGCCTTGGTTTCTTCGCGGATGATGTCCATGCACAGTTCGACGCATTCGTCGCAGATGAACACGGTCGGTCCTGCAATCAGCTTGCGCACCTCATGCTGGCTTTTGCCGCAGAAGGAACAGTAAAGCGTGTTCTTGCTGTCGCCGCTTGAGTTCGTTGCCATGATCTACCTTTCAGTCCGCTCGGGCCGAAAAAGAGCCGTCAGCCCCCTTCGCCTTTTTGACAGCTTAAGACACTGCTCAAGCGGTCACAATGTCAAAGTGTGCCCCAAAGGGATAGGGGCACACACCCAGTTGATCTACCGGGCTTAGCTGGTTTCGTCGTCGCCTTTGCTGCGGCTTTCGACGATTTCGTCAATCAAGCCAAAGGCCTTGGCTTCTTCGGGCGACATGAAATTGTCACGCTCCAGCGCGCTTTCGACCTTCTCGTATTCCTGGCCGGTGTGCTTCACGTAAATTTCATTGAGGCGGCGCTTCAGCTTCAGCGTTTCCTCGGCGTGGATCATGATGTCGGTCGCCTGACCCTGATACCCGCCGGACGGCTGGTGTACCATCACGCGGCTGTTGGGCAGCGAAAAGCGCATGCCGGGCTCACCCGCGGTCAGCAGAAGCGAGCCCATCGAGGCCGCCTGACCAATCACCAGGGTCGAGACCTTGGGTTTGATGTACTGCATGGTGTCGTAGATCGAGAGGCCCGAGGTCACAACACCGCCGGGGCTGTTGATATACATCGAGATTTCCTTGGACGGGTTTTCCGCCTCAAGGTGCAGCAGCTGCGCCACGACCAGCGAGCTCATCCCATCGTGAACCGGACCGTTGAGGAAGATGATACGCTCTTTCAGCAGGCGCGAGAAGATATCGTAGGCGCGCTCACCCCGGCTGGTCTGTTCAACCACCATGGGCACCAGAGTGTTCATGTATGTTTCTGTCGGATCAATCATTAGGACCTGCCTGCTTTGAATTATGTCCGCCATCATATCGGACCAACTGTTACCTGAGTCTTAGTGCTCGCCCAAAAGGCCTGCAAGGGGCGGTATGCGAATTTAAACTGCCTGCGCCCGTCCTGCCGCTCCTCCTGCGACCGGTTCCGCCCCCCGGGCCAGCAGGTCGCTATTCGCGAATCCCCGGTCGCAATTCCCCGGCCTGCCTGCAAAACTCTGGCTTAAGACACAGAGACACTCACGGCGGCGGATCCATGCCATGACAGATGACAGCTTCGTTCAAAAAGGTGCGGCGGCAAAGCTGGACGTGCCATTTGAAGGGGAACCGCAGGATTTCTATTTCCTGCTGCTGAAAAAGGCGACGATGCTGCCCGTCGCAGCCGCAATCGAACCTCTGCGGATCGCCAATCAGGTCACCAACACGCGGCTTTATCGCTGGTTCGTGATGACCGAGGATGGCGAACCGATCCGATGTTCAAACGGGATGATGATCACGCCGGACATGCCCCTGCGCCCCCTGCCCGCCGACAGTCTTGGCTTTGTCTGCGCCGGGGTCGAACCCCAAAGCACCGCTGGCGAGGCCACGCTCAACTGGCTGCGCCGCGAAAGCCGCTTTGGCCGCTCCATCGGTGGCATCTGCACGGGCGCCTTTGCGCTGGCGCAGGCCGGGCTGATCAAGGATCAGAAATTCACCCTGCACTGGGAGAACCAGCCGGGGTTCATCGAACGATTTCCGCGCTTGACCCCATCCGCCAATACATTCGAGGTTTCGGGCCCCCTGATGACCTGCGGCGGCGGCAATGCCGCGACCGACCTGATGCTGAGCCTCATTGAAGCGCGGCATGGCAAACAGCTGGCCATTATCGTGGCCGACATGTGTCTGCATGCCCGCTCCGGCGGACAGGCCGCGCCGCAGAAGTCGAATTTCGCGGTGGCTATCGGCAGCCGCAACCAACGTCTGCTGAACGCCTTGCAGCTGATGCAAGAAGCGATCGAAGAACCGCTTCAGATCGGCGATCTTTGCGCCCGATTGGATATCTCCCGTCGCCAGCTGGAGCGGCTTTTTGCCCGCTACCTGAACCAGAGCCCGATGCACGTCTATTGCGATATGCGGCTCAGTCATGCCTTTGCCCTGATGAATGAAACCTCGATGTCGGTGACCGAGATCGCGCTGGCTTCGGGCTTCAACAGCACCACGCATTTTTCCCGCCAGTTCAAACGCAAATTCGGTGCCAGCCCGCATTTCTTCCGTAAAGGCTGGTCCTGACACTCAACGGGCTGATGCCCGGCGCCCAAGTAAGAGCGCCCCGGCAAATGCCGGGGCGTTGGTTGTTTTTCGGACAGATCAGACAGGCCGTATTCAGGACAGATCGAAGCGATCTGCGTTCATCACCTTGGTCCAGGCCGCCACAAAGTCATTGACGAATTTCCCGCCATTGTCCGCCTGGGCATAGACCTCGGCCAGGGCGCGCAGTTGCGAGTTGGAGCCAAAGACCAGATCGCAACGGGTGGCTGTCCATTTGACCTCTCCGCTGGCGCGGTCGCGGCCTTCGAACTCCTGTGCCTCGTCCGAGGTGGGTTTCCACTCGGTCGACATGTCCAGAAGGTTGACGAAGAAGTCGTTGGACAGGGTTTCAGGCTTATCCGTGAAGACACCGTGGGCGGTCTGACCAACGTTGGTGTTCAGAACCCGCAGGCCACCGACAAGCGCCGTCATTTCCGGCGCAGTCAGCGTCAGAAGTTGCGCCCGGTCCAGCATCATCTCTTCCGGCGCGACAGTGAACTGCGTCTTCTGGTAGTTGCGGAAACCATCAGCCACCGGTTCCAGAACCTCGAAGGATTCCACATCGGTCTGCTCAGCCGTTGCATCCGCACGTCCCGGTGTGAAGGGCACGGTGATGTCCTGTCCAGCCTTCTTCGCCGCCTGTTCGATACCAACTGAACCACCCAGCACGATCAGATCTGCCAGCGACACCTGTTTGCCATCGCTGCGGCCTGCGTTGAAGGCGCCCTGGATCCCTTCCAGCACGCCCAGAACACGGGCCAGCTGTTCGGGTTGGTTGGCTTCCCAGTCCTTTTGCGGCGCCAGACGGATACGGGCACCATTGGCACCGCCCCGCTTGTCCGAGCCACGGAAGGTCGATGCCGAGGCCCAGGCGGTCGAAACCAGCTCAGGGATGGTCAGATCCGAAGCCGCGATCTTCTCTTTCAGTTCGGCGATTTCCGCCTCACCAATGACCGGATGGGTCACGGCAGGGATCGGATCCTGCCAGATCAGATCTTCGGCGGGAACCTCATCGCCCAGGTAGCGCGATTTCGGCCCCATGTCGCGGTGGGTCAGCTTGAACCAAGCGCGGGCAAAGGCATCTGCGAACTCTTCCGGGTTCTCGTGGAAACGACGCGAGATCTTCTCATAGGCCGGGTCCATGCGCATTGCCATGTCGGCAGTGGACATGAAGATCGGAACCTTCTTGGACGGATCCTCCGGATCCGGCGCCATATCCTCTTCCTGGATGTCCTTGGGAGTCCAGACCCAGGCACCGGCCGGGCTTTTGACCTTTTCCCATTCGTATTTGAACAGCACGTCAAAATAACCGTTGTCCCATTTGATCGGGTTCGACGTCCAGGCGCCTTCCAGACCCGAGGTGATGGTGTCACGGCCCTTGCCGGATTTGTAGCTGCTGAGCCAGCCAAAACCCATCGCCTCCATCGGCGCGGCTTCGGGTTCGGCGCCCACATGGGCGGCATCGCCTGCGCCGTGCATCTTGCCGAAAGTGTGGCCACCAGCGGTCAGCGCCACGGTTTCCTCGTCGTTCATCGCCATGCGGGCAAAGGTTTCGCGGATGTCGCGGCCCGAGGCGATGGGATCCGGGTTACCGTCAGGACCTTCTGGGTTCACGTAGATCAGGCCCATCTGTACGGCTGCCAGCGGGTTTTCCAGCTCACGATCGCCAGAATAACGGCTGTTTTCCGTGTCAGAGGTCGCCAGCCATTCGTCTTCGGCGCCCCAGTAGATGTCCTCTTCCGGCTCCCACACGTCAGCGCGGCCACCGGCAAAACCGAAGGTCTTGAAGCCCATGTCCTCAAGCGCGCAGTTGCCCGCAAGGATCATCAGGTCGGCCCAGGAAATCTTGTTGCCGTACTTCTGCTTGATCGGCCACAGCAGGCGACGCGCCTTGTCGAGGTTGCCGTTATCCGGCCAGCTGTTCAGCGGCGCAAAACGCTGCTGCCCCGTGCCACCGCCCCCGCGGCCATCGCCGGTGCGGTAGGTGCCTGCGCTGTGCCAGGCCATGCGGATGAACAGACCGCCATAGTGACCGTAATCCGCCGGCCACCAGTCCTGGCTGTCGGTCATCAGCGCATAAAGGTCTTTCTTCAGCGCCTTCAGGTCGAGTTTATTGAATTCTTCTGCGTAATCAAAGGCCTGCCCCATCGGGTCGGACTTTGCGCTGTTTTGATGCAGGATCCGCAGGTTCAGCTGGTTGGGCCACCAATCGCTGTTGACGCGCGCGCCAAAGGTGGTTGTGCCGCCGTGCATCACCGGGCATTTGCCGCTGGGAATATCATTGCCGTCCATTTTTTCCTCCGATTATTGCTACGTTTCTGTCGTCGTGGCGCGACATCTGCCCCGGAATGGGTCATTCCAGAAGGACAAGTGTCTGTCAGGAGAAGAGCCTTTGCGTGGAGTGCAGAAACGCAGATCGGATCCGCAGCCCTAAAGGCTTCCCTCCCTTAACCTAGAAACGTTCTAACAAATCCGCGTGATAAAAATAAGTTATTTTTACTGATAGCAATCATAGTAAATTCCTATACCTTGTTCGCGGATGCGCGAACCACAGCGACCCAGCCAACAATCAATCCTGATCGGCAATAAAAAACAGGCGCGGAAGCGATCCGCGCCTGTTTTCAGAAATGTATTGCCAGGTGGACTGCCCGGCCCCGCCGCCCCATGAAGAGCGGCAATGCCAGAACCATATGGCCGTCAGACCATCAGCCGCCGAAGGACTTCAGATAGGCGATGACCGCTTCGATGTCGTCGTCTTTCTTCAGCCCAGCAAAGGACATTTTGGTCTTTTTCATGTATTTCTTCGGCTTTGCCAGGAAGGCAGAAAGCTCTTCTTCGGTCCAGACCAGACCGTCTTCATTGGCCGACTTCATGGCCTTGGAATAACGGAAGCCTTCCACAGCACCAGCAGCGTGACCAACGATTCCGTTCAGAACCGGACCGGTCTTGTTCTTGGCCTTGTCACCCACTTGGTGGCAAGACTTACACTTTTTGAAGACCTTTTCGCCATCTGCAACCAGTTCAGGGTCCAGCGCGGCAACCTCTTCCACCGGCTCAGCGGCGGCAGGCTCTTCCGCCTTGGCCTCTTCAACCACGGCTTCACCGGTTTCCGCCGGAGGGACTTCGCCGGTTTCGTCCGGGGTCACGTCCAGAACCGCCGCACGCATGGTGATTTCCACGCTGTCCTTGCAGTTTTCCATGCAAGGCGTGTCGGTCCAGAAATGCGCTTCGGAGGTCAGGCGGTCATCGACGATGAAGCCATCCGCGTTGGGCATTTCCACATCCAGGAAGTTCTCGTTCGACAGGGTGAACTCGTCATCCACCAGATCGTTGGAGTACAGGATATAGGCCACGATGGCATAGACCTCGTCCGGTTCCAGCGTCTGCGCCGCACCAAACGGCATCGAGCGGTTCACGTAGTCCCAGGTGGTCGACAGATGCGGCCAGTAGGAACCCACGGTCTTCAGCGGGTCCTCGTGGTCCAGTGTGTCTGCGCCACCAGCCAGTTTCGGCCAGTTATCGACACCCTCGGCGAAATCGCCGTGGCAGACCGCGCATTTCTCGGCAAAGACCTCTTCGCCGGTGAAGACATCACCGGAACCTTCGGGCAGGCCGGTCCCATCGGGGCTGACGTCCTGGTTCCATGCGGCGATCTCTTCGGGCAGCGCCGGACGGCCCAGTCCGAATTTCTCTGCATGGGCAGGCACCGCCAAGGCGGTGGCCACTGCTGTTGCTGCGATCAGATTAGGAAACTTCGACATTTTCCGCCTCTCCGTTTGCCTTCACCCACCAGGTCTGGATGGAATTGTTGTGATAGATCGAGTTCAGACCACGCACGTCGCGCAGCTGGGTCTTGGTCGGCTGCACATAGCCCGAGCTGTCGCGGGCGCGGCTTTGGAGGAACATTTCCTGACCGTCCCAGTCGATATCGAGGTAGAAGCGCGTAAGGGCCTTGTCGGTGCCCGGCGCCGCCAGGCGCGCCTCGTTCCAGGTCTTGCCACCATCGATGGAGACGTCAACGCCGGTGATGTGGCCGCGACCGGACCAGGCCAGACCGGTGATGACCAGCGGACCCTTGCCGTGGGTGATCGGCGACTGCGGGCTGGGGCTGGTGACAACAGATTTCGCATCCATTTCCCAGGTCCATTTGCGGCTGGTGCCGTCCGCCAGCGTGTCGGTGTACTTCGAGGTTTCCTCGCGGGATTCAACCGGGCCGTTGGTAACTTCGATGCGACGCAGCCACTTGACCCACATGTTGCCTTCCCAGCCGGGAACGACCAGACGCACCGGATAGCCGTGCTCTTTGCGCAGAGCTTCGCCGTTGGCCTTGAAAGCCACCAGAACGTCGTCCAGCGCCTTGTCCATCGGGATCGAACGGCCGTTGGAGGAGGCATCGGCGCCTTCCACATAGACCCATTTGTCCTTCAGATCGCCTGCAGCATCCAGACCGGCCTCTTCCAGCAGCGTGCGCAGGCTGACGCCGGAATATTCCATGTTGTGGATCATGCCGTGGGTGAACTGGGCCCCGTTCAGCTGGGCACCTGCCCATTCCATGCCCGAGTTCGCCGCGCATTCGCAGAAGTAGACGCGGTTTTCACGAGGAAAACGCTCCAGATCTGCGTAGGAGAAGACCAGCGGCGTGTCGACCAGACCGTTGATCATCAGGCGGTAGTCTTCTTTCTTCAGCTCGATCGCGCCCGAGTGGTGACGTTCGAACGCACAACCCTGCGGCGTGATGGTGCCATCCAGCGCGTGGATCGGGGTAAAGTTGATCGACGAAATCGTATCGGCGGTCAGCCATTCCACGTTGCGGCGGATCACATCCGATTCATAGCTGATCGGAAGACCATACGGGGTGGCGTCGACGCCATCACCCAGGCCGCTGGCCCATTCCTGGACTTCCGTGATCAGCGGGTCAGGCCCGGCCGCCTGGGCCGCACCAGCAACCGCAGATCCGGCCCCGGCCGCAGCCGCACCCGCCAGAAACTGACGGCGCGACGGGGTGAAACCCTTTGAATTATCGCTCATCTTGTTCATGCCTCCATATTTAGATGAGTGCCCAGACAGGGCCTCATCGGCGCAAAATTTGCCCGTCAGGCGGCGGCGCTGATTAAGCGCCGACCACCTTGACCGAGTTGTTCGGGTTGACCGTGACGGTGCCCATTTTCTTGATGTGATTTTCGACGACGTCCCAGATCTGCGGACCTTCGGTGCCTTCATTGACGCTGGCCCAGCCTGCGACCATGTAGGTCTTCGCCGGATCGATCGCCTCACCGTTCTTCAGCAGCGTCATCTCGGTGATCCGTTCGCCCTGCGGTTTGGTGATGTCGATGCGGTAGCCCATGCCACCGATGCGCACCATGTCGCCGCCCTGCTGGTAATAGGGGTCCGGGTTGAAGATGTTGTCAGCCACGTCTTCCAGGATCACCTTGATGAATTCACCGGTCATCTCGCTGCGATAGGCGGCGCCATAGCTCATCGAGGTAACGTTCCAGATGTCTTCGCGGGTGATGTCGTCACCCGGTACCAGCGACGGGCCCCAGCGCACGCCGGGCGACATTGCGATATCAGCCTCGCGTTCGCTCAGCAGCGCGTCGCAGATCAGATCATCCCAGGTGCCGTTGAAGTTGCCGCGACGATAGAGCAGCGAGTCGGTCTGGCCGATCACCTCTTCCAGCTCGGCCTTGAACGGCGCGCGCTGTTCGTCGATCAGCTTGGAGATCACAGGATCGGGCGCGATGACATCCGAGAAGATCGGGATCAGCTTGTGCTTCAGACCCATCATCTGGCCATCGCGCACGTCCAGATCCACGCGGGAGACGAATTTGCCGTTGGAACCGGAGGCGATGATGTGGGTCGTGCCCACCAGCACCGGTTCGGGCAGCGCATCGTGGGTGTGGCCCGACAGAATCACGTCGATACCGGTGACAACGCTGGCCATCTTCTTGTCCACGTCGAAACCATTGTGCGACAGGCAGACCACCACATCGGCGCCCGCTGCGCGCACCTCGTCCACCATCTCCTGCATATGCTCGTCACGGATCCCGAAGGAGTATTCCGGGAACATCCAGCCGGGGTTCGCGATGGGCATATAGGGGAAGGCCTGACCGATAACTGCAACCTTGGCGCCGCCACGTTCGAAGAACTTGTACGGCTTGAACAGCTCGGCCGGTTCGTCCCATTCGGAATCAAAGATGTTTTGCCCCAGCGCGGCAAAGGGCAAACCTTCGACGATCTCATTCACCCGGTCAGAGCCCAGCGTGAACTCCCAGTGGAAGGTCATCGCATCCGGTTTCAGCGCGTTCATGACATTGACCATGTCCTGACCTTCGGTCTTGTGACAGGTCATGGAGCCGTGCCAGGTGTCACCGCCGTCCAGCAGCAGCGCATCAGGCCGATCCGCACGGATGGCATTGATCACTGTCGACATGCGGTCCAGACCGCCTACGCGCCCGTATCCTTTGGCGAGGGAGGAAAAATCGTCATAGGTGAGCGCGTAAGCGGAAGGACTGCCATCCGCGATGCCATAGGCCTTGCGGAAGTCGGCACCGGTGATATGCGGCACCTGACCCTTGTTCGCGCCCACCCCGAGGTTGATCGAGGGTTCACGGAAATAGATCGGTTTCAGCTGCGCATGAATGTCGGTGACATGGATGATGCTGATATTGCCGAAGGTATCAAACTCCAGCAATTGATCCTGAGTCAGGCTTTGCTGCGCCGCAAGACGCCCCCAATTGCCAAAACCAGATGCCCCGACCAGGGCAGAGGCGGCCATCGAAACCTGCAGAAAATCACGGCGCGAGATCATGGTACTCTGATATCCTGTGTAAACATACGACATATTCGCATGTGTGAATATTGAAAGAACGAAAGACCCCGCACCATGAACTGGCACGGGGTCGTTCCGGGTTTAGTTACGGACAGACGGTCCTTCGACCGACAGGCCGTTGCCGCGCGAAGCGACATAAAGCTCAAGTGCGACGAAATCCTGCGAACCGGGCTTGTAGGTTTCGGCGCGGGTATCACGTACGCAGCCTTTGAAACGTGCATGAACGGTGTTCAGCTTGGCGTTTTTCAGGCGGTAGGCCGGGAAGCCATTGATCTGGCCCTGGCTCAGGTGGTCGGCGCGGATC
This sequence comes from Pseudophaeobacter sp. 1A16562, assembly GCF_041008785.1. Taxonomy (NCBI): domain Bacteria; kingdom Pseudomonadati; phylum Pseudomonadota; class Alphaproteobacteria; order Rhodobacterales; family Roseobacteraceae; genus Pseudophaeobacter; species Pseudophaeobacter sp. 1A16562. The sequence continues at coordinate 136,637 of NZ_JAXGFT010000009.1, forward strand.
ATGTTGCCATAGTTGTCTTCATGGCAGTTCGCGCAGGACAGCTCGAGCTGGCCGGTACGCGTGTAATACATTTCCTTACCTTTTTCCCACATCGCCTGAACCGGACCATCGGTGGCAACGTTGACGGGCATGCCACGCGACTGGACAGAGATCAGAGCCTCCATCGACGCCATGTCACCGCCAGTGTATTTCCACTTGTCGGCGCCCATCTGGTTTTCGCGGCAGTCGTTGATCTGCATGGCCAGGGTGCGGACTTCGCCAGCTTCTTCGTTCCACTTGGGATAGACTGCGCGCACGCCTTTCATGCTGTCGGCAACATCGTCGTGGCAGGACGCGCAGGACTTGCCTTCGGATCCTTCGACGGTTTCCCAGCTGTCCATTGCTTGATCAACAAAGACCATCGCGGGGTTTTCAAAATCGTCCATCTGCAGGGCCTGGGTCTCGTCCGAGCGGAAGTGCCAGCCAGACATGACTTCGTCCAATGCGTCAGCGACTGCAGCCGGAGCCGCAGTCTTGGTGACCATTTCGATCTCTTCGTTCACCACGAGCGTGTCGTCGTCTGCGCCGGCGAAGGCGGCCATCGGCAGGGCCAGCACGGCGGCAATGGCAGTGAGTGCCTTATATTTCATTCCATATCCTCCCTTGGGTATCCGCCTCGCCCGCCGGAGTGGCGGACGAGACGCTTGCCTTTGAGATCCGGAAAGGATCAGGCGATCTTGATCGACTTCGCCGTGTCGTAGACGGATCCATCATCGTCATACCATGTGAATTTGAAGTCGCCTGCTTCAGGCACGGTGGCTTCAAACTCAATGTAAGGGTTGGTGGAAATCGCCGGTTCCATCGTGACGTCGATCACCATGGCGCCGTTAAACTCGCAAGTGAAACGGTTGATGATCGAACGCGGAATGACGTTGCCTTCCTTGTCCTTACGCTGGCCGCTTTCCATCTTGTGGCTGATCAGCGTCTTGATGGTGACGGCTTCGCCAGCAGCGGCTTTCTTCGGGACCTTGACGCGGGGTTTTACACCGGATGCCATGTCTTAACTCCTTGAATTCGGAAAGGGATGCGGGGCGATCAGCCGCCGCAGCCTCCGATGGTCACTTTCACAGCGGCGCTTGCCTTGGCAAAGCTGCCGTCTGCCATTTTAGCAATGGCCACGACGTCCTGGGTACCAGCAAGGCGGATCCGGGTGGATGCGGACTGGCTGGCGGCACCGGGGCCGAAGTTGAAGGTTGCAACGCCGGGGGTCGGGTTGCCGGTGGCCAGAACCATGATCGCGGTCGCGCCAGGGGCGTTGACCGAAATCGGCACGGTGTTGCCGTTTTCGGCAATCTCCGGCGCAGTCAGTTCAATACCGCTGTCGGCCATATCGGCACCGCCGGTGAACTCGGCGATCTTATCGTCTGCCGATGCGCTCAGGCGGTAGGGCAGAACCGTCAGCACGGCGGCGCCCAGGCCCATCGCCAGGGTTTCGCGACGTGAGAACTCCATCATTTGTCTCCTTTGACTTCGCTCGGACAAGCAGCTGGAAGCTGCTGTCTCACTCTTCTTTCAGCGTCGCGAGGAAAGCGACGACATCTTCAATCTCCTGGGCGGTCAGGATCGGCGGCAGCGGCTCTGCGCCCGCCTTACCGGTGTAGGCATCGCCCGGACGGATAAACCCGTCGACCTTGTAGAACGCAGGCATCATGGTGCCCTCGAAGGTCATTTTTGCATTCGCCACGAGGCCACGCAGCTCAGCTTCGCTCCAGCGCTCCCCCGCGCCGTCCAGCATGGGGCCGATTTCGCCGTGGAAGGGCACGTCAGCCAGTGCAGTCACCTGATGACAGGCCACGCAGTTCCCCTTGGACTTGGTCCCGGCGATGATCGCACCGTTGGCTGCGTCGCCAGCAACACCTGTCAACGATTCGGCAATTGCGCCATCCTCGGTGAATTTCACGTCTTTCGGCGCGACTTCGCCCGCCTGCGACATGGTCCCGGCCAGACACATGGCCAGTGTCAGAGATAGTCTCTTCATGGTTCCTCCCGTTGGCTGCCACCGCGAAGTGGCCTGCTTAGCTATTGCATACCGTAGGCCACCGAAGGCCTGGGACGCAACAACAAATTCATTAATGTGAATTTTAATTCTCTTGCGCAAAGGATCAGTCTGTTGATCCATTGTTGCGCTCCTGAATGCGGCGCGCGTGATACCTTTGGAAATCCTCCCCATTATCAAGCTCGTACCGCTTCTCGTTGACCCAGGTGAACATATCGAGCGTGGTCCCCGCCCCAAAGGCCCCCGGCATGATGGAAACGGCCGCCTGCACCGCGGTCTGATCCTCGGGCACCTCTTCCGGCAGGAAAAGAATCGTCGGCGTGAACAGCACGTTCCACTTCCGCGCCATCTCCCGCTCCTGCAGGGTTTCACCGTCGAAATCCGTCACCTCGGTGGATCCGTGCAGGTTCAGCTGAACGACGAAATAATTCTCTTCGATGTAGTTGCTGACCTCCGGACGCGGGAACACCTCCTCGTGCATCTTGGCGCAGTAAATGCACCCCCGCTGCTCAAAGAAAAGAACCAGCCGCTTGCCCTCTGCATTCGCCTCGGCAAGGTCTTCCTGAAGGTCCTTGAAGGTGTCACGCATCCATGCGGTTTTATGAAGGCCGTCGTCGCCCACCTCGACCGCTGCCACCGGCCCGGCCAGAAGCACCGGAAGCGCCAATGCGGCAAGCGGTGCGGAAATCATTTTGAGTAATCTATTCATTGCCTTGTCTCTCCCATTTATGGTGACAGTCAGCCAATTGTGGACAGTCCGGGCATCCAGCGGATCATTGCATCGGCAATGTAGCTGACACCTCCGGTGACAATCAGCACAGCGAACAGGATCAGCATAACCCCCATCGCCTTTTCCACCCAAGCAAAAGCGGTCCGGTGCCGCGCCACCCAGGCCAGGAACGGCTTTGCAAACAGGGCGGCAACGACGAAAGGCGCTGTCATTCCAACACCGTAGACCAGCAAGAGCAGGCCACCGCGCCAGATGTCCCCCATGCCAGAGGCGATCATCAGGATCGACGCCAGCGCCGGTCCCACGCAGGGAGTCCAGCCAAAGCCAAAGGCCAGCCCCATCAGATAGGCCCCGATCAGCGTGGAAGGCTCGGCCGAGCTTTCCATGCGTGCCTCGCGGTATAGGAGCGGAATGCGCATCACGCCCAGGAAATGCAGGCCGAACAGGACCAGCACCCCGGCGGCGCCATAGGCCAGAATATCCATGTAGCGCCCGAATAACTGCCCCAGCGCGGTAGCTCCCATGCCCATCAGCATGAACACTGTGGTGACACCAGCTGCGAAACACAGCGCAGAGATCACCAGCCGACGCTGCGCCCCCGGCGCAATGCGCCCGTCGCCGCGCAGTTCAGCCATCGAAAGCCCGCCCATGTAGGACAGGTAAAAAGGCACCATCGGCAGGATGCAGGGCGTGAAAAAGCTCAACAAACCGGCAAACAGGGCCCCAAAGTACGATATTTCGAGCATCTCAGCTCCTTTTTTGGGCGCATTAGCCGATATTCGGGGACGGCGCGCCTTGTCTCATTCACATATTCAAATTAAGTTGTGTTACATAAAGAACCTACTCACTGCACCTTCGTCAACGGCTTCGAACGGCTTCATCATGGTTTTTGCGTCCACAGTTCCTCTGCGGCCCTTGCTGCTGCTGCGCCGGTTGCTGGCCGGTTTTTTTGTGCTGTGCACGCTCAGCCTACCTGCCCGGGCAGTGGAACTGGTGATGGTCGAACAGCATGGCTGCGAATGGTGCGCGCGCTGGAACGAAGAAATCGCGCCAATCTATCCCAAAACGGCCGAAGGCGCCTTTGCGCCGCTGCGCCGGGTGGATCTGCGCAATATGCCGGATGACTTGGAAACAACTCGTCGCGTTCTTTTTACCCCGACCTTCTTGATTGTGGAGGACGGTCATGAGAAGGCCCGGCTCGAAGGATATCCGGGGGCCGATTTTTTCTGGCCCCTGCTGGAGGCGCTGCTGCGCGATCATGCAGACTTTGCGCCGGATGGAGAAGTGGGCGACAGCTGACCGGTCTGGAGACCGACACGTCTGGCTGACTGGGACAAGTATAGATGTGCGGGGCCATTCGGCCCGCCACAAAGGAGAATGAGCGATGGGGTTGCCGCAATTTTCGGTAGACATGGCAGATGACGATCTTGAGAAGATGATGGACAACGCCACCACGGCGTCCAATTTCCTCAAGGCGATCAGCCACGAAGGTCGTCTCATGATCCTGTGCCATCTGGTCACCGGCGAGAAATCCGTCACCGAGCTGGAAGAGCTGCTTTCGGCGCGTCAGGCAGCGGTATCGCAGCAACTGTCCCGCCTGCGCCTTGAAGGTCTGGTTGTGCCGCGCCGCGACGGCAAGGCCATCTACTACCGGCTAGCAGACGACCGTCCGCGCCGCATCCTCGAAGTGGTCTACGACCTCTTCTGCAACTGAGCACGACCTAGATTTTCTCCCTGCCCTACCCGTCTTGTCCCGGTCCGGGGCCAGCAAGATACGCACGGCCTGAGCGACCTGTAGATCCTTCAACATCTGTCCGCCCCGCTGCGTTCCCGAGCTCCCATAGCTGACCACCCGCGCATCGACAGCAGGCGGCGACAGCGCGATGCCGCTTGCATCGCACACCTCCTTTCTGCATGACTCGGAAGATAGGAAACCTGCCGGGAGGGGCGTCTCATGTTTGATATGCTGACAGAACATCACCTGGCGGCCATTGCAGGCCTCGTAGGCGGAATCCTTCTTGGCCTTGCTGCCCGGCTGGGCAGGTTCTGCACGCTTGGCGCGATCGAGGACGTCCTTTATGGCGGCTCCACCCTGCGCATGCGTATGTGGATACTGGCAATCGGCGTCGCCGTTATCGGCAGCTTTTCCCTTATCGCAGCAGGACTTATGGATGAAAGCGAAAGCTTCTACCTCAGCATCAGATGGATGCCTCTGGCTTCAATCATCGGGGGCTTGATGTTCGGCTACGGAATGGCGCTCAGCGGCAATTGCGGCTATGGCGCTATCGCCCGATTGGGCGGCGGCGATCTGCGCAGTTTCGTCATCGTGTTGGTCATGGGCGTGTCCACCTATGTGGTTCTTTCCGGTCCGCTTGCGCCCTTGCGCAATTTCTTCTTTGAGCAGCATCAGGTCACGACCGATATTCCCCCCGGGCTGGCCCATCACGCCGCTGCCCTGACGGGTCTGCCACTGCACACCATCGGGCTTGCCGTCGGCGCCGTGCTGGTCATCGCCGCGCTTTGCGGACGCGAACTGCGTCAAGACAAGAGCGCGGTCTTCTGGTCCGTGATCGTCGGCCTTGCCATCGTTTCGGGCTGGGGCCTGACCAGCGAGGTCAACCAGACCGGTTTCGAAGCCCTCCCGGTGGTGTCGCATTCCTTTTCTGCCCCTCTGGGCGAGACTATTTTGTGGACCATGACCGGCAGCCTGCGCCCCTTGTCCTTTGCCGTCGGCTCCATCGCAGGAGTCTGGGCCGGGGCCTTCATCGGCTCGCTGATCAAGGGGCATTTTCGCTGGGAGGCCTGCGAAGACCCCCGCGAATTGCGCCGCCAGATCGTGGGTGCGGGCATCATGGGCGCAGGTGCCGTCATCGCCATGGGCTGCACCGTCGGTCAGGGGCTCAGCGCCTTTTCGCTGCTGGCCGTTTCCGCGCCGGTCACCTTCCTGGCGATTTTTGCCGGGGCGGCGATTGGCCTGCGGCAGCTGATCGAAGGCTTCCGCCCCGCCGAGTGATCTGGCTTCGTCCCTTCGCCGACGCCGCCACAGCTTGATATACGGGGCATCGGCTCCAGATGAAGTATCACGAACAGGCGAAAAACGGCCCAAGTTGTAACGGTTTGGTAAAACCTTGGAGCACGTCACGCAATTGTTACAGGTCCGCGCAACTTAGCACGCGACGACGCACCGTCGGCATCTGGAACTTTGGAGCAAGCCATGGACCGCAAGCAAATCATCAACGATCCCGAAATCGGCAACAAGGCGGAAGCCTATGAAGCCTTTGACGACATCCCTACCAATCCTCGGCTTGAACGCACCATCGGCGATGTGATCAACGCCCGCTATGGCCGTCGCGACCTGCTTAAGGGCATGCTGGGCGTCTCCGCCACCACCGCCCTGTTCGGCACCTCCGCCCTGATCGCCCCGACCGAAGCGGCTGCAGGCAGCCATGGCGCGGGTCGCTACAACTTCGAGGAACTGACCTGGGGCAACGACGAAACCCACCATATCGCCGATGGCTATGACGCTGACATTCTACTGCGCTGGGGTGATCCGATCACCGCCGATGCCCCGGAATTCGATGTGATGAACCAGACCGCCGAGGCCCAGCTGAAGCAGTTCGGTTACAACAACGACTACGTCGGTTTCACCCCGCTGAACGCCGAAGGCACCCGTGGCCTTTTGTGCGTGAACCACGAATACACCAATGAAGAGGTCATGTTCCCGGGCCTTGGCCGTCAGGACAAGGCAGGCTTTGAAGGCATGACCAAGGAGCTGATCGACATCGAAATGGCCGCCCATGGTGGCACCGTGGTCGAGATCGCCAAGGGTGCAGACGGCAAATGGGCCGTGGTGCGCGATGGCAAGATGAACCGCCGCATCACGCCGCTCAATACCGAGATGACCATCGACGGCCCCGCCGCCGGTCATGACCGGATGAAAACCAACGCCGATCCTTCGGGTATGTCGGTCATCGGCACGCTCAACAACTGCGCCGGCGGCATGACGCCTTGGGGCACCTACCTGATGGCCGAAGAGAACTTCCACGGCTACTTCTGGACCGATTCGGTCGACGGCGACGGCAAACCCGATATCTCGGCCCAGCCCGAAGCCAAGAACATGAAACGCTACGGCGTGCCGGGCCGCTGGTATGCCTGGGGCAAGTTCTACGACCGCTTCAATATCGACAAGGAGCCCAATGAACCCAACCGCTTTGGCTGGGTTGTTGAAGTCGATCCGCGCAATCCGGGTGCCAAGCCTGTGAAGCACACCGCCCTTGGCCGCTTCCGCCACGAAGGCGCCGAAACCACTGTTTCCTCTTCGGGCAAGCTGGTCGTCTACATGGGCGACGACAACCGCTTTGACTACCAGTACAAATATGTCTCGAACGGCGTAGTGTCCGACGATGCCGCCGCCAACAGCGCCCTGCTCAGCGACGGGACCCTCTTTGTAGCCCGCTTTGATGAAGACGGCAGCGTTGAGTGGATGCCGCTGGTGCATGGCACCGGCCCGCTGACCGCCGAGAACGGCTTTGCCAGCCAGGCCGATGTTCTGATCGACACCCGCCTTGCTGCCGATGCCCTGGGTGCCACCCCGATGGACCGCCCCGAAGACGCGCAGCCGCGCGGCGACGGCACCGCCTACATCATGCTGACCAACAACTCCAAGCGTAAGGAAGAGCAGGTCAACGCGGCCAACCCCCGGGCGAAATCCAACTTCGGTCACATCATCGAAGTGAAGGAAGAAGGCGGCGATCACGCAGCCACCCGTGGCACCTGGTCGATCCTGGTGAAATGCGGCGATCCCGAACTGGCCGAGGTCGGCGCCCAGTGGAACCCTGAAACCAGCGCGAACGGCTGGTTCGGCTCCCCGGACAACTGCGCCTTTGACGCCGATGGCCGCCTTTGGGTCTCGACCGACCAGGGCAGCAAATGGGGCAAGACCGGCAAATCCGATGGCCTTTATGGCGTCGAGACCGAAGGCGATCTGCGTGGCACGTCCAAGCTGTTCTTCCGCTGCCCCGTCGGCGGGGAGCTCTGCGGCCCCTACTTCACCGACAACGGCGAAACCCTGTTCCTGGCGGTGCAGCACCCCGGCACCGATGGCACCAAGGCTCTGAAAGGCTTCGAGCGCGCCTCGACTTTTGAGGATCCGGCCACCCGCTGGCCCGACTTTGATCCCAAGATGCCGCCGCGGCCCTCGGTCGTCGTGGTTACGAAAAAGGGCGGCGGCAAGATCGCCATGTAATCTTTACCCTTGGCATGAACAAAGCATTCAACGCGCCCTCAAAAGGGGCGCGTTTTTCTTTGCTGATGCCGCCCAACCTCCCGACGGGGCATAGTCAGCAGCACGGGGATGTGACACCTGCGTGATTGCAATCCGGGTTAGGCTTGTGGCTCCACAAAACAACGGAGCCCATGATGAACCTGCGCCCAATCCTCGTCGCACTTGCCTTCAGTCTGCCAATGCTGTCCGGACTGGCCTTTTCGACCGTCACCCTGAGCGCGCAGGCAAGCATCGCCGGAGAGATGTCTGCTCGCCCAGGCTGGGAGGTGCACGACACGGCGAAATCCTACCAGCAGTTGTTGCAGGATACGCAGGCGGCGGTGCGGGCCAGCGATCTGGCCATCGTCACGCAGGCCGGCCCCACCGGCGCTGCAGCGGCGCGCGGGATCACCATTCCGGGCAACCGGGTCATCGGCGTTTTCAACAATGTCTTTGCGGTCAACATTCTGGAAACCTCGACCGCCGCCATGATCGAAGCCCCGATCCGCCTCTATGTCACCGAAATGCCGGGCGGCACGGCGCAGCTCTCGTATAAGCGGCCAAGCCATGTCTTTGCCCCCTACCGGGACGAAGGCGGCGACAGGCTGATGGCGCTTGCAGAGGAGCTGGACCAGCGGTTTGATCAGATCGCACAGGAGGCGTTGAAGTAACGCCACCGGGTCACAGAGCCGTGAGGGTGCTTGCGCCCCGCGTCAGGGCAGGCAATCTGGCTCTGACATCAGATAGGAACAGATCGCCATGACTGACAGTTTACGCGCCGCCGACGTTCTGGCCCGGCGCCTTTATGCGGCCGGATGCCGTCACGCCTTTGGCATGCCCGGCGGCGAGGTGCTGACGCTGGTCGACGCGCTAGAGGCGGCAGGCATCACCTTCCATCTGGCGAAACACGAAAACGCTGCCGGCTTCATGGGCGAAGGTGTGCATCATGCCGATGGCGCCCCGGTCATTCTGGTTGCCACCCTCGGCCCCGGCGCGCTCAACGGGGTCAATGTGGTGGCCAACGCCCATCAGGACCGGGTGCCGATGCTGGTTCTCACCGGCTGCGTCGATGCTGCCGAGGCGCAAAGCTACACCCATCAGGTGCTCGACCATGGCGCCGTCTTTGCCTCCATCACCAAGGCGACCTTCCGTCTGGATGCGGATGCGGCTGACGTGATCGCAGACAAGGCGGTCGCCATCGCCACCGAGCCGCGCAATGGTCCGGTGCATATCGACGTGCCGATCTCGGTCGCGGATGCCCCTGCCAGGGATCGCAACTTCCGCCGCGCGCCTGCTGCGCCCACCCAGCCAGACAATGACACACTGGCGCAGGCGCGCAGTTGGCTGGCGCAGGCCGAGCGTCCCTTTGCCATCATCGGACTTGATGCGGTGGCCGAAGGCGCGGGTCCTGCCCTTCGCGCCTTTCTGGAGGCGCATCAGATCCCCTTTGTCACCAGCTACAAGGCCAAGGGCATCCTGTCCGAAGATCACCGCCTGTGCCTTGGCGGCGCCGGGCTGTCCCCCCTGGCCGACAGCCACCTGTTGCCGCTGGCGGCGCAGTCGGATCTGATCCTGTCGCTTGGCTATGATCCTATCGAAATGCGCCCCGGCTGGCGCAACGCCTGGGACCCAACCCACCAGCGCGTGATCGAGATCGCTGCCGAACCCAACACCCATTACATGCATCAGGCCAGCCTCAACATCGTGGCGCCGCTTACCCCCGCGCTGGATGCCCTGACGGAAAAAGCCGAGACAGCACCGACGCGCTGGCCCGGCGGAGAGCTGAGCACCGCGCAACAGGCGCTGCACACCGCCTTTGATCCGCAGGATGACAGCTGGGGACCGGCGGCAGTGATCGCCGAATGCCGCGCCACCCTGCCTGCCGAGACGCTGGCCACCGCAGACAGCGGCGCCCACCGGATCCTGCTCAGCCAGATGTGGCAGTGCAACGAGCCGCGCGGGCTGATCCAGTCATCCGGGCTTTGCACAATGGGCTGCGCCGTGCCGATGGCGATCGGGCGCAAGCTGGCGCAGCCGGACCGACCCGTCGTCAGCTTTTCCGGCGATGCAGGCTTCCTGATGGTGGCCGGGGATCTGGCCACCGCTGCCGAATTGGATGTGGCGCCGATCTTCGTGGTTTTTGCCGATGCCAGCCTCGCCCTGATCGAGCTCAAACAGCGCCAGCGTCAGCTTAAAAACCGAGGCGTCGATTTCGCCCGGCACGATTTTGCGGCGATGGGCCGGGCCTTTGGCGGCAACGGCGTGACGGTACGTAACCGGACGGAACTGCGCGCCGCCCTCACCGATGCCTTGGATTCTGATCGTTTCACTGTCATCTCTGCCGAAATCGAACCCGGAGGATATGATGGACGCATCTGACACGCTGCCACACGGGGCCCTTGATGGGGTCAAGGTTCTCGACCTGTCGCGCATTCTGGCCGGCCCCACCTGTACCCAGCTGCTGGGCGATCTCGGCGCCACGGTCATCAAGGTGGAAAACCCCAAGTCGGGGGGTGACGACACCCGCCAATGGGGCCCACCCTATGCCGTGAACGCCGACGGCAACCCCACGGATCTGTCGGCCTACTACATGGCCGCCAACCGCAACAAACGCTCGGTCGCGGTGGATATCACCACGGCCGAAGGTCAGGCCGAGATCCGCAGGCTCGCTGCCGAGGCCGATATCCTGATCGAGAATTTCAAACCCGGCGGACTGGCGAAATACGGGCTGGATTATGCCAGCCTCAAGGATGAGTTTCCCCGGCTGGTCTACTGCTCGATCTCGGGCTACGGGCAGACCGGTCCCAACAACCACCGCCCGGGATATGATCTTGTGGCACAGGGGTTTAGCGGCATCATGTCACTCACCGGCGATCCCGAGGGGCAGCCCGTGAAGGTTGGCACCGGCATCGCCGATGTGATGTGCGGTATGTATGCCTGCATTGGCATTCTGGCTGCGCTGCGCCACCAGGAAAAAACCGGTGAAGGGCAGCAGATCGACCTGGCTCTGGTCGACAGCACCATTGCCTGGCTGATCAACGAAGGCGTCGCCTATCTCAACACCGGCACCTTGCCGACCCGGCGCGGCAACGAACACCCCAGCATCATGCCTTATGGCGTCTACGAGACCTCGGACTCCCACGTCATCCTGGCGGTGGGCAACGATGCCCAGTTCCGGCGCGTGATGGAGTTCCTCGGGCTCGAAGGCCTTGCAGACGATCCCCGTTTTGCCACTAATCCGGCGCGGCTGGAGCATCGCGCAGCGCTCAACGACATCATGATCCCGGCGCTCAAACGCTTCACCATGGACGAGGTGATCGCCGCGATGGAGGCCCGCAAGGTGACGGCCGGTCCAGTGCAGACGCTCGACCGGGTCTTCGCCTCCGATCAGGTGGCTGCGCGGGGCATGGCCATCGACATGCAGGCCGGGGACACTCCCGTGAAACTGCTTGGAAATCCGCTCAATTTCTCGCGCACCCCGGTCACCTACCGCCACGCACCGCCCAGCTGCGGCGCTGACAGCGACCGGATTCTCGGCGCCGAGGACCCGTTTTCCAAGGCTTAGGCCATATTCTGCCCGGCACGATCCGGCCGAATGTTACAAAAACCGGCAAACGCCTGCCTTCGTGGTGGGCGTTTTGCGTTTCAAAGACCCGTCTGGCGGGAAATTGCCCGCAAATATTACAGGTTTCAGCGGGTTTCCCCACCTTCAAACACGCGCCTTCACCAAAGCGAGAGCGCCCGTCGCGCGATGAAAACCACTGTTCTAACCTTCCCCTAGTGAACAACACCGGTGGTAAGGATTGGACCCAAATGACACATGATCTCTTCGGACAGGAGACGAGCCTGAAAGATCCCGAAATGCTGGATCTGTGGAACGCGGTTCAGATCGGGGTTCTGTCACACAGCGCAGAGGCCCCGGTGCAACTGGGTAAGCTGCTGGAGGCCGCCCCCGAATTCACCCTTGGGCAGGCTGCCAAGGGTTTGTTCCTGCTGCTGCTGGGCCGCCGCGAAATGCGCACCCCTGCCCGCGATGCGCTGGCTGCTGCCCGCATCGCCTATGCCTCTGCCCTGCCCCGGGAGCGGCTCTTCGCCGATGCGCTGGAGCTGTGGCTGGCGGGCCGCCCCACCGCCGCCATTGAGAAGCTGGAGCAGGTCCTGCGCTCTCACCCTGCCGACAGCCTTGCCATGAAGATGAGCCAGGCGGTCCGTTTCGTCCTTGGCGACAGCGCCGGGATGCGCCGGTCAGTGGAACGAGTGATGCCCGCCTATGCGCCGGATCACCCCGGACGCGGCTATCTGCTTGGCTGTCACGCCTTCGCGCTGGAGGAAACCGGCGACTACAGTAAGGCGGAGACTGCGGGGCGTCAGGCACTCTGGATGGCGCCGGATGATGCCTGGGGTTTGCATGCGGTGGCGCATGTGCACGACATGACCGGCAACGCCAAGGCCGGACTCGACTGGCTGACTGGCCGCGAAGAGGCCTGGAGTCATTGCAACAACTTCCGCTATCACGTCTGGTGGCACAAGGCGCTGATGCATCTGGACCTGGGCCAGACCGACACCGTTCTGGACCTTTACGACCGCGAGATCCGCCAGGACAAGACCGACGATTACCGCGATATTTCCAATGCCACCTCGCTGCTGATGCGGCTGGAATTGGAAGGCATTGCCGTCGGCAACCGCTGGGAAGAACTTTCCGACCTCTGCGCCGCCCGGACCGAGGATGGCAGCCTGATCTTTGCCGATCTGCACTACCTTCTGGCGCTGGCCGGGCGCGGGCGTCCGGATGAAACCACCCGGATGGTGCAGCGTATCCACGCCGATGCAGCAGCCGCAGGCGGGGACGAGGCGCGGCAGCGCATGGCAGATCCCGGCCGCGCCGCCGCCAGCGGGCTGGAGGCCTTTGGCGAAGGTGATTTCGCGCTGGCCTTTGACCACCTGGCGCAGGCCCGTGGCTCCATGCAACTGGCCGGTGGCAGCCACGCCCAGCGCGACGTTTTTGAACGCATGACCATCGATGCCGGGATCCGCGCAGGTCGCCTGAGCGAGGTATCCCGCATGTTGGACAGCCGCCGCGCCCAGCGCGGCGGCGCCGAGGACAACTATGCTCTGGCCCGCCGCGCCCTGATCAGCGAGGCGCGCAATCAGCCGGACAGCCGCAGCCTGCCGGCCGAGTGATCTGCGAAATGATCGGAGCGCGCCCGGATGCCGGTCCTGGCCTCGGGCGCGCCCTTACATCGCCGCCACAAAGTTTGATTGACAGGAAGGACACCGCTTAACGATGGCGCGTATTTCCAAGTTCCCCGCTCCCACAGCAGAGATTCCGGCCGTGGCAGGTCCGGCAGCGGCCAACACCCGCCGTGCGCCCGCATCGGAGCATGCCCCAGCCCCGGCAGGCGGGCAAAAACGCGTCCGCGACCCGCGGCTCGATTTCTATCGCGGCATTGCCATGTTCATCATCCTGGTCGCTCATATTCCTGGCAACCGCTGGACCGGCTGGATCCCGGCCCGGTTCGGGTTTTCCGATGCGACCGAGATTTTTGTCTTCTGCTCGGGCATGGCCTCGGCCATCGCCTTTGGTGGGTCCTTTGCCCGCCGGGGCTGGCTGATGGGCACTGCGCGGGTGGTATTCCGCTGCTGGCAGGTATTCTGGGCTCATATCGGCCTGTTCTTCTTTGTCGCCATGACCATGGCGGCACTGGACCTGACCGGTGCCTTTGAAAAAAGCTACGTCAACTCTCTGAACCTTGGCCATTTCTTCAATGACCCGATGCCGCAGCTGGTGGGGCTGTTCACGCTCACCTATGTGCCGAACTACTTTGACATCCTGCCGATGTATCTGGTGGTGCTGGCGCTGATGCCGCTGATGATGGGGTTGGAGCGCATCGGCCTCTGGACCGTTGCCGCAGCTTCGGCGCTGATCTGGCTGGCCGCGAACCCCTATATGATCGGCCTTGGACCGGACGGAGCATCCCTGCCTGCCGAACCCTGGTCGGCCCGGGAATGGTTCTTCAACCCCTTCGGCTGGCAATTGCTGTTTTTCACAGGCTTTGCCTTCATGAAAGGCTGGCTTCCGGCGCCGCCCGTGTCGCGGGCACTGGTGCTTGTGTCTGCAGCCTTCCTGATCTTCTCTGCCCCCTTTGGCTCCTGGAAGGTCTTCCTGTGGGTTGAGGCCTGGAACGACGATCTGGCCGCCGCCATACGCCCGGCCTGGGCCTTCACGGACGAGTGGCGCGAGAAAACCGATTTCGGCCTGTTGCGCTATGCGCACTTTTTGGCACTGGCCTATCTCGGCTGGGTGGCCGCCGGAGCTGGTGGTCAGCGGCTGATCGCCTCCGGTCATTCGGAGCTGGCGCGGCTCTGGTCCTTTGCCCTGCGCATCATCACCAAGGTCGGGCAACAGTCCCTTGCGGTCTTCGTCTTCTCGATGGCGCTGGCCCGGCTGATCGGCTTTGCGCTGGATCAGACTGACCGGGGCATCCTGATCACCGCTGCGGCAAATATCGCCGGGTTCTGCCTGATCATCGCCTGTGCCTTTGCTGCCGCCTGGTTCAAATCCCACCCCTGGAGGGCAAAGCGATGAGCCGTCTTTCGCGCCGCGGTTTCCTTGCCGGTGTCTCCGGCCTTGCGCTGACAGCTCCGCTCGCGGCCAAGGCCGCCTCCGTTCCGTTCCGGCATCAGGATGTCATCGACAAGGCCCGCATGCTGGCACAGATGCCTTATCACACGCGTGCTAAGGTGCCGCAGGACTGGCTGGATCTCACCTATGAGGATTATCAGACCCGCTGGTTCCGCAGCCCCGACGCGCTGTGGAGCAAGACGGAACGCAGCTATAATGTCGATTTCTTCCTGCCGGGCCTCTATTTCCCCCGTGCGGTGCAGATGCACAGCGTCGCGGACGGGCTGGCGCAGCCTGTTGCCTTTGATCTGACCCTGTTCGACAAGACAGACAAGGCACCGGATCTCAGCACCGAAGGAGCGCTGGGGTATTCGGGCTTTCGCCTGCGCACCGAGTTGAGCGAGCCGGGCAAGAAGAATGAATTCTGTGTCTTTCAGGGCGCCAGCTATTTCCGGGCCATCGGCATCGGGCAGGCCTATGGGCTGTCGGCGCGCGGGCTGGCCCTTCACACCGGCGATGCCGAAGGCGAGGAATTCCCCGAGTTCACCGAATTCTGGCTGGAGGCCCCTGCCCCCGGCCAGCGCCACATGGTCGTGCATGCGCTGATGGATTCGCCCTCGGTCGCAGGCGCCTACCGTTTCACCATCACCCCCGGCGCCGCCTGCGTGATGGAGGTCGAAGCAACGCTGTTCCCACGCGAAGAGCTGACCCATGCAGGGATCGCGCCGCTAACCTCGATGTTCCTGTTTGATCGCACCAACCGCAACCGGTTCGACGATTTCCGCCCCGCCGTACACGACAGCGACGGGCTTTTGATCGAGAATGGCAACGGCGAAACCCTGTGGCGACCACTGGCCAATCCGGCGCAGCTGCAGGTGTCCTCCTTTGTAGACGAGAACCCCCGAGGTTTCGGGTTGATGCAGCGCAGCCGCAACCTGTCGGACTTCGCCGATCTTGAGGCGCATTATCAGGACCGGCCCAGCCTCTGGGTCGAACCCAAGGGCGATTGGGGCAAGGGCGCCGTCACGCTGGTAGAGATCCCGGCGGACAAGGAAATCTACGACAATATCGTCGCCTATTGGCGCCCGCGCACGCCCTATCCTGCCGGAGCCGAGGTGCGGCTTGATTACCGCCTGACCTGGGGCACCGGCCCCACTGGTACGCTGGCGCAGGTGGTGGACACCGCCGCGGGCGCACGTGTCTTTGGTGACCCGGGGCGGATTATGACCGTGGATTTCGAAGATCATCCGCTTTTGGCAGGCGATCCCAAAAACTTCGACGTCGTGCTTTCCTCGCCGCATGTCGAGCTCAGCACCGGGGTCCTGCAGCGCAATCCGGCCACCGGTGGCCTGCGGCTCGCCTTTAGCTTTGAACCCGGTGACCGCTCCCTTGTGGAGTTACGGGCGGTGCTGCGCCGGGACGGGCAGCGTGCCACCGAAGTCTGGCTTTACAGGTGGACCGCATGAAAGATCTGATCTCCGCCCCCTCTGCGGCGAAGATGCTGCCGCCCGAACAGCCCATGGCGATGCCAGAGCAGAACTTTGGCGCCGCTTTCCGCGACATGAGCGCCCCCGGGACCGCGCCGCAGATGCGCGTGGCGCTGTGGCGGGTCATTGCCTTTTCACCGGCGATGGTTGCAACCGCCTTGCTGACCTTCGTGATGCAAGGCTGGTTTGCCGATGGCGGCTTCATGATGATCGAGGTTCTGCTTCTGGCGCTCATTGCCTTCAATTTCTTCTGGATCTGCTTTTCGGTCTCCACCGTGCTCCTGGGCCTGTTCAGCCTGTGGCAGCGCAGGCAAGAGGCCGAACGCCGGGTTCCGACCGGTCCCATCGCACCCGACACGCCGCCGCTTACCGTTGCTGTGCTGGTGCCCGTCCACAACGAAGATCCGGCCGCCGTGTTCGGCAACGCCCGCACTATGCTGGAGGATCTGCATGCCTGGGGCGGTGCGCATGATTACGCCATGTTCATCCTGTCCGACACACGGGATGACCGGATCGCGGCGCAGGAACTGGCGGGCGTAGAGGCGCTGCGCGCCGCGCTGCCGCCCGGTATCCGGCTCTACTATCGCCACCGCGAGGACAACACCGGGCGCAAGGCGGGCAATATCGCGGATTGGGTGCGCCGCTGGGGTGGCGGCTATGACGCCATGCTGGTGCTGGATGCCGACAGTCTGATGACCGGCCGGGCGATTGCCCAACTGGCCGATGCGCTGCGCCGAGATCCGGCAGCCGGACTGATCCAGAGCTTCCCACAGCTGATCGGCGCCAGATCCGTCTTTGGCCGCATGCAGCAGTTTGCCAACGGGGTCTATGGCCTTGCCATGGCCGAAGGGCTGGCACGCTGGGTCGGCGCCGAGGGCAACTACTGGGGTCATAACGCCATCCTGCGCACCCGCGCCTTTGCCGCCTGCGCCGGACTGCCCGAGCTGCAACAGACATTCGGCGGCAAAACCCTTATCATGAGCCATGATTTCGTTGAGGCCGGTCTGTTACGCCGGGCCGGCTGGGGCGTGCATTTCCTGCCCCGCATCCAAGGTTCCTATGAAGAGACGCCGCCGACCCTGATCGATCACATCCTGCGCGACCGGCGCTGGTGCCAGGGCAATCTGCAGCACCTGAAACTCCTAAGCGCGCAGGGTTTCTGCGCGATTTCACGGTTCCATCTCTTGCATGGGGCGATTGGATACCTGATGGCGCCGATCTGGTTTGCGCTTCTGGTAATATGGGCGCTGATCGGAGAAGACGGGGAAACCTCGGCGCTGCAGTATTTCAGCCCCGCCGACCCGCTGCGCCCCTCCTGGCCGGATATGTCAGAGCCGCGCCATGTCGCCGTGATCCTGGTTATCTACGCGATGCTGCTGGCGCCGAAACTTCTGGCCCTTGCCGCGCTGCCCCTGACTGGCGCGCGGCTATCGGATTATGGCGGAGGGCGGCAGTTCGCGCTCTCCGTGGCCTCCGAGATCCTGCTGGCAATCCTTTATGCGCCGATCCTGATGGTGCAGCAGATGATCGCCGTCCTGCGTAGCGCCCTGCGCCTGCAACGGGGCTGGGCGCCGCAGGCGCGGGATGGCGGGCGCTATGGGCTGAAGACCATGCTGATCTGTCATGCACTCGAATTCACCAGCGGTCTTGCGCTCAGCGCCGGGATCCTGGCCGGGATGGTTTCCGTCTGGCTGGCTCCAATTGCCCTGTCGCTGGTACTGGTGCTGCCGCTGTCGGCCCTGTCGGGGATGCGTCCCGCGCTTCGACTCAGGTTCTGGATGGGCACGCGCGAGGTTTTTGCCGAACCCCGTATCGCCCGAACCGCCCGGACCTATCGCAAAGCGGTTGAACGCGTCTTTGCCGGGACACCTGACCACCGTTCAGCGGCGGAATAGAAGAACCGCGTGTCCCGGGCGTCAGTTCGGGGTCCGCTCAAACCATTCGACGACCCGCGTCGGCCAGGTGTCCGGAATGCGGTGCCCCCCCGGACCGAGCATTAGTTCAATATCGCCCCCGGATTGGCAATCCCAGCGGCGATGCAGCTCCAGTCCGGTAACCCACAAATAATCGGGCGCGTCATCGGCGCAGCCGTTCACCTGCCGCCACAGGGCCAGCCCGGCAAAGATATCATCCTGTTCGCGCGTGCTGCTGCCCAGAATGCGCCCCTCCAGTGGCACGACCTTGTCGGCCCAGCCGTGAGTGTGCAGCAACCGGACAGGACCGGCGCAGGTCTCGGGCCGTGGCCGCCAGAATCCTCCCGCCACCGGAGCGAAGGCGGCAAAATCCCCGGGATGGGCGCAGGCGAGGTAGTTCACCATAAAGGCCCCGGCGGAAAATCCAGCAAGAACAACCCTCTGCCGGTCGATGCCGAACCGCGACTCCGCATCGCCAAGGACCTGTTGCAGGAACTGCGCCTCATCCCGTCCCTCGGCCCCGGGCAGGAAGTTCCACGACCTCTTGCCATTCCAGCGCGGCAAGGCGGTCGGCGCGATGAGCGCATAGCCCCGCTCCTGCAGCTCCTTTACAAGGGCGCGGTTGCGCAACACCCCGGCGCCAGAGCCGCCATAACCGTGCAGAAACACCACCGCCGGAGTGCCTTTTGCTTCCGTGCTGGCCGAGTCGCCCGGATCGGGTGTGGCGATGTGGTAGTCACCGGACGGCAGATCGCAAGCTTCTGCGGCAGCGCCGCAACTTGCCAATGCAGGGCGTGCGCAGAGCGCCGCCACGAACAACGAAAGAAGAATGCCTCCGGCCCGGCGGAGGAGCAGGCTGCGCCGTCGGCGCGCGGGGCCTAGCCCTGCCACCGCGCCACCGGCAGGTTGCCCGCGATCCACCCCGGTCCGGCACCAGAGCCGAGCATGCCTTCGGGTACATCCATGATCTGTGAAAACCCTGCCTCTGCCATGCGCCGCACCATCCGGGCCGAACGCACACCGCGGGCGCAGATCAGCGCCACCGGCGCGGCGCGGTTGCCACCCAATGCGCGGGACAGCGCCTCAGTAAAATCGTCACGACGCATGTCAATCTGGACGCTGCCGACCGGAACGCCGGTACTGCGCCATTCCCGGGGTGTGCGGATGTCCACCAAGGTGATCGACCCCGCTCCGGCAGCGGAAAACGCCTCGGCCACGGACAGGCGCGGACGGTCGTGATCCGGCGCGGGCCGATAGCGCCAGGCCACCGCGCCGACCGCCGCAGCGCCCAGAAGGATGCCCGCAGAGGACAACAGCTTGCGCCGCGACATAGTGACCGGCCGCCCGCTGGCCTCCTGGGTCTCCGCACTGATTGGGTCTTGCATCTGCGTCTCTCCAATAACCGGGAAAACACGCCCCGCAGCGCCGTGTTTCAGGCGGGTGCCATCCCTTTGGACACCGTTCTAGCAGCATTTGTATTCCCGATCAGCACAGAGGGTGAATTTTGGCCATTCAAAATCTTGTCAACTCCGCCCCCCAGCCCCAAGTAGTGGCGCAATGTCCAACAATTCCAGCGTCATTTGCCCGATCTTCCTCAGAACCGGGCCTGCGGGGCTGGCACAGAAGCGAAAAATTGCTTAGGCAAAGTCAAAATTCGCCTAGCCCTACCAGGAGATCTGCACGTGTCCCTGTTTTTGATTGCGGCCCTGCCTTTTCTAGGAGCGGTCTTTCCCGCTCTGCTGATCCGGGCGGGGCGTAACGCCTCCGCTTCGGCGGCTGGTCTGACCACCTTCCTGGCCCTAACCGGCCTTCTGCTGCATGCCCCCGCTGTATTTCGCGGAGAGGTCATCACAGCCACATTCGACTGGCTGCCCGGTCTGGGGCTCAATGCGAATTTCTTTCTGGATGGGCTTGGGTTTCTCTTTGCTACGCTGATCCTTGGGATCGGCATGCTGATCATCCTCTACGCGCGGTTTTACCTGTCGCGCGAAGATCCTATGGGGCAGTTCTACACCTACCTGTTGCTGTTCCAGGGTGCGATGGTCGGCATCGTCCTCTCAGATAACATCTTGTTGTTGCTGGTGTTCTGGGAGCTGACTTCTCTGTCCTCCTTCCTGCTCATCGGATACTGGAAACACCTGCCCGAAGGGCGTCAGGGCGCGCGCATGGCGCTGACCGTGACTGGCTCCGGTGGCCTAGCGATGATCGGGGGCATGCTGATCCTCGGCAATATCGTCGGCTCTTATGATCTGAGCGTGATCCTGGAGAACAAGGACCTTATCCAGGCGTCGCCGCTCTACCTGCCCGCGCTGGTCCTGATCCTGCTGGGCTGTTTCACCAAATCGGCACAGTTCCCGTTCCATTTCTGGCTGCCCCACGCCATGGCGGCGCCGACGCCGGTTTCGGCCTATCTGCACTCCGCCACCATGGTGAAAGCAGGCCTGTTCCTGATGGCGCGGATGTGGCCGGTTCTGGCCGGCACGCCAGAATGGTTCTACATCGTGGCGACCACCGGCCTTGTGACCATGCTCATCGGTGCCGTAATTGCCCTGTTCAAGGATGATCTCAAAGGTCTGCTGGCCTTTTCCACCGTAAGTCATCTGGGCCTGATCACCATGCTTCTGGGGTTTGGCACCAAGATCGCAGCGGTTGCCGCAGTATTCCACATCATCAACCACGCCACCTTCAAGGCGGCGTTGTTCATGTCGGCCGGCATCGTCGATCACGAGGCGCACACCCGCGACATCAAACGTCTGGGCGGTCTGCGCCACCTGATGCCGGTGACCTTCACCATCGCCTTTGTCGCCGCCCTGTCGATGGCGGGTATCCCGCCCTTCAACGGCTTCCTGTCCAAGGAGATGATGCTGGAGGAAACCGTACACACGGTCTGGGCCGGATCGCACTATCTGGTGCCGGGCCTTGCACTGATCGCGGCGCTGTTCTCGGCAGCCTATTCCTTCCGCTTCATCGTTCATGTCTTCTTTGGCCCCAAGCGGGACGACTATCCCGCGCATCCCCATGATCCGGGTGCGGGCATGTGGCTGGCACCGGCCTTCCTGATCACGCTGGTGGTGCTGATCGGCCTGTTCTCGGCCAAGATCGCCGGGCCACTGGTGGCCGTGGCCGCTGGCGCCGTGATTGGCGGAGAAGAGCTGCCCTATTACTCGCTGAAACTCTGGCATGGTTTGACGCCCGCCCTTTACATGTCGCTGGTGGCTGTGGGCGGCGGTGCGCTGCTGCTCGCGCTGCACAAGCCCCTGATGCGCGCCTGGAACGCCGCCCCCCGCCCCGAGGCCAAGGATATCTTTGATACCCTGATGGCGGTGCTGGCGCGTCTGGCCAAGGCGGTGACCGACGGGCTGCACAATGGCTCGATCACCCGCTATGGCGCGGTGATGATCAGCTTTACCGTGGCGATCAGCTGGTATGCCTATTCCACCGGCACCACTGGCCCGGCAACCCGCAGCCTGAAGGAAATCGGCGCGATCCCGGCACTCGGGTGGCTCAGCCTGGTACTGGCGACGCTGCTGATCGTTGCGCGTCACCGCAATCGCCTGCTGGCACTGGTCCTGATCGGCGTCGTGGGTCTGGTGGTCTCCATGTCGTTCAACTACCTGTCGGCCCCCGATCTGGCGCTGACCCAGCTGTCGGTCGAGGTTGTGACCATCGTGCTGATGCTGCTGGCGCTGAACTTCATGCCCAAGGAAACCCCGGTCGAGACCCCGGCGCTGATCCGGCTGCGCGATGGTGCCATCGCCGTTGTGGCTGGTCTTGGCGCAGGCGGGCTGATCTATGCGCTGATGACGCGCGATTTCGCGGCGCCCAGCATTTCCGAATTCCACCTCGCCAACTCTTACAAGGGCGGCGGCGGCACCAATGTGGTGAACGTCATTCTGGTGGATTTCCGGGGCTTTGATACCTTTGGCGAGATCATCGTCCTCGGCATCGCGGCACTGGTCATCTATGCCCTGACCGAGGCGGTTCTGGGCACCCGCGTGCGGGCCTATCTGCTGAACCGGAAACCGGATCTGCCGCAGGCAGGCGATGCCCACCCGATGATGATGGTGGTCGCGACCCGCGTGATGATGCCGCTGGCGTTGATGGTGGCGGCCTATATCTTCTTCCGGGGTCACAACCTGCCGGGCGGCGGCTTTATCGCCGGTCTGATCGCGGCCATTGCTGTCATCATGCAATACATGGCCTCGGGCTTTGCCTGGACCTCTGAACGGCAGCGGTTCTACTACCACGGTATCATCGGCTCCGGCGTGCTGATCGCCGCCGCCACCGGTATCGGCGCCTGGTTCAACGACATGCCATTCCTGACATCCGCCTTCGGCTATATCCACTGGCCGCCGCTGAAAGAATTCGAATGGGCCACCGCGGCGCTGTTCGACCTCGGCGTCTTCCTGGCGGTGGTCGGCGCGGTGCTGCTGGCGCTGGAAAGCCTCTCCCGCTTTGCCTGGCAGCCGGGGATTTCCTCGGAGTACGCCATGGACATCAACCCGGCCCGCGATGACGAGCCCAAGAACGAAAACGAGGTCTGAGCATGGAACTTCTGGTTGCTTCGGCTGTTGGTATCCTGACCGCCGCAGGGATTTACCTGATCCTGCGCAAACGCACCTTTCCGGTGATTCTCGGCCTGTCGCTGGTATCCTATGCGGTGAACGTCTTCCTGTTCGCCACCGGGCGCCTGATGGTCAACGCGCCGCCCATCCTCAACAAATACGAGGAGGTCGCCTATACCGATCCGCTGCCGCAGGCGCTGGTTCTGACGGCGATCGTGATCTCCTTCGGGATGACGGCGGTCGTGGTGATGATCGCGCTGGGGGCCTTCCTGTCCTCCCGCGATGACCGCATCGACATGACCGGCGATACGCAGTCGGGAGAGGACGCATGAACCATCTTCTGATTGCCCCTATCGTTCTGCCCGCGATCGTTGCGCCCTTCATCATCATGGTGGTGCGCTACCATCTGGATCTGCAGCGAATCTTCTCGATTGCCAGCACGGTTGCGATTGCCCTGATTACCCTCGTTCTGGCCAGTCAGGCCGCCGATGGCACGGTACAGGTCTATGAGCTCGGCGACTGGCCTGCGCCCTTTGGCATCGTGCTGGTGCTGGACCGGCTGTCGGCGATGATGATCGTCCTGACGGCGGTGCTGGCGCTGGCGGTGGTTCTATACGCCATCGGAACCGGCTGGGACGCGCGCGGCGCCAATTTCCACGCGCTGTTCCAGTTCCAGCTGATGGGCATCATCGGCGCCTTCCTAACCGGCGACGCCTTCAACCTCTTCGTTTTCTTCGAGGTCCTGCTGATCGCCTCTTATGGTCTGATGATCCACGCAGGCGGCGCCACAAGGTTCCAGGCCGGTGTGCAATATGTCGTCTACAACCTGCTGGGATCGACACTGTTCCTGTTTGCTCTTGGCACGCTTTATTCCGTGACCGGCACGCTGAACATGGCCGATCTGGCAGTCCGCGTGGCCGAACTTCCGGCCGAGGATACCGCCCTGTTGCGGGTCGGCGCGATCATGCTGTTGCTGGTCTTTGCCATCAAGGCTGCGGTGCTGCCGCTGCATTTCTGGCTGCCAGCCTCTTATGCCAACGCGCCTTTGCCGGTGGCGGCCCTGTTTGCGATCATGACCAAGGTCGGCGCCTATGCCATCCTGCGTATGTACACGCTGGTCTTTGGCCCCGAGGCCGAGATCACCGCGGGGCTGGCCGGGGACTGGCTGCTGCCCGCGGCGCTGCTGACGCTTGCCGTGGGGGCCATTGGTGTTCTTGGCGCGCGTGAGATCGGGCGGCTTGTGGCCTTTGGTGCCATCACCTCGATGGGAACCCTGCTGACGGCGGTAGCGCTGTTTACCCCGGCCTCGGTCGGCGCTGCGCTTTACTACACCGTGCATTCCACCCTTGCGACGGCCTTCCTGTTCCTGGTCGCCGATATGGTGATGGAACGTCAGGGCGGAGAGATCGCCCCGAAACCGGTGATGAAGCAAAGCGGGCTGATCGCGGCGCTGTTCTTTGGGGGATCCATCGCCATGGCGGGCATGCCGCCCCTGTCCGGTTTCCTGGGCAAGCTACTGGTGATGGATGCGGCGCGCGGGCATGATCTGGTCTGGTGGATCTGGGGCGTCATTCTGGTGTCGTCGCTGATTACCATCATCGGTCTGGCGCGGGCTGGTAGCCTGATCTTCTGGAAAAGCCACGGGCTTGCACCGCAAGAGGATGCTGAAAGCGAAGTGGAAGCGGATGACACAGAAGAGGCGCCGGTGCAGGCGCAACGCGGTTCGTCCCTGCCTTTCGTGGCCAGCTTCGGCCTTCTGGCCGGGCTGATCCTGCTGACCGTCTTTGCAGGTCCGATGATGGACTACGCCGAGGCCACCTCCGCGCAACTCTTTGCGCCGGATGCCTATATTGACACCGTCCTGGGGAGGACCGGGGAATGAAACTGATGCATCGACTTCTGCCGCACCCGGTGCTGACGCTGCTGCTGACCCTCACCTGGGTTCTCATCGTCAACAGCTTCACGCTGAACTCGCTGGTCTTTGGTTTTCTGCTGGGGCTGCTGATCCCCTTCCTGACCCAGCCGTTCTGGCCGCAGCAACTGCGCATGAAACACCCGGTCAAGATCGCGGCCTATATCCTGATCGTGATCTGGGACATCGTTGTTGCCAATATCACCGTGGCGCGGATCGTGGTGTTCAAGTCCAACGCAAAAAGGCAGCCCAACTGGGTGACCGTGCCGCTGGAGCTGCGCACCCCCGAGGCGATCACCGTGCTGGCCGGCACCATCACCATGACGCCGGGCACCGTCACCGCGGACGTCTCCGCCGAAGGCCACGCCCTGCTGGTGCATTGCCTTGATTGCGACGACCCTGATGCGGTTCGGGACGAAATCAAAGAGCGCTACGAGCGCCGCCTGATGGAGATTTTCGAATGATTGAAACTGCGGCTCTTTTTGCTTTTGTCTGCTTTGCGCTGGCGCTGTTGATGAACCTCTGGAAGGTGATGTTCGCCGCCGCCATGGCTGATCGTATCCTTGCGCTTGATACCATGTTCATCAACGCAATCGCGCTGATGGTCCTTTATGGGCTGGCGCTCGGAACCGAGATCTTTTTCGAAGCGGCGATGATCATCGCCATGCTCGGTTTCGTTTCAACCGTGGCCTACGCGCGCTTTATCCTGCGCGGCAACATCATCGAGTGAGGCTCTTATGGATATGGTACTCGACGTTCTGATTGCAGGCTTTCTGTTCATGGCCGGTGTGTTCGGCTTTGTCGGCTCCTACGGCCTGTTGAAACTCAATGACCCGATGTCGCGGCTGCACGCTCCGACCAAGGCGACGACGCTGGGCGTGGGCGGTGTGCTTCTTGCCTCGATGGTGCACGCGATCGCCTTTGAAGGGCGCCTGTCGCTACACGAATTGATGATCACGCTGTTTCTGTTCTTGACCGCCCCGGTGACCGCGCATTTCATCGCCAAGGTGCACATTCACCGTCGCGAGGAAACAGGCACCCTGCCTTCGGCCGGACCGGATGCTATCTGGGCCACCCACAACACCCCGCCGGAAGATCCCGAAAGCACAGATCAGCCGCAATAGCCCCCCGGGCCATTGGCCCACGGCCCCAGAAACAGAAAGTGAGCCACCGAAATGGATACCTCCCGCCTGCCCCAAACCAAAGATGTGGTTTTGATCGGAGGCGGGCATTCCCATGCGCTGGTGCTGCTGAAATGGGGGATGCGCCCGTTGCCCGGCGCGCGGCTGACGCTGATCAACCCCGGCCCCACCGCGCCCTATTCGGGGATGCTGCCCGGCTTTGTCGCCGGTCACTACGCGCGGGGCGATCTTGATATCGATCTGGTCCGGCTGGCGCGCTTCGCCGGGGCGCGGCTGGTGCAGGGCGCGGCGGAGGGACTTGATCCAGACACCCGCAGCGTCAGGGTGCCGGGGCGACCTGACATCGCTTATGACGTGGCCTCGGTCGATGTGGGGATTACCTCCGACATGCCGGACCTGCCAGGGTTTGCAGAACATGGCATCCCGGCGAAGCCGCTTGGTAGTTTTGCCCGCCGCTGGGACGCGTTCCGCGGCGGCGATGGCCCTGCCCGCATCGCGGTGATCGGCGGCGGCGTGGCCGGAGCCGAGCTGGTTCTGGCGATGGCTCACGCCCTGCGCAGCCGGGGCCGCCTGGAACAAGCCACCCTGATCGACAGCGGCACGGTTCTGGGCACCGCCAGCGCCGGGATCCGCGAGCGGCTGCGCCGCGCCTTTTCCGAGCAAGGCGTCACCGTCGTTGAAAACACCGCCGTCAATCGCATCCATTCCAGCCATATCGAACTCGAAGGCGGGCGCGAGGTTCTCTCGGACTTCACCACCGGCGCTGCCGGGGCGCGCCCGCATGACTGGCTGGCCGATACCGGGCTTGAGGTACAGGACGGCTTCCTTACCGTTTCGGACAGCCTGCAAACCTCGGACCCGCAGGTCTTTGCCGCCGGGGATTGCGCCCATCTGGCCTATGCCCCGCGCCCCAAGGCCGGCGTCTACGCAGTGCGGCAGGCCCCGGTTCTGCTGCACAATCTGCGCGCCGCCATCACCGGCGATCCAATGCGCCACTACCGGCCGCAGAAGGATTACCTGAAACTAATTTCCATGGGCGCCAAGGAAGCGCTGGGAGAAAGGTTCGGCACCCAGTTTTCCGGCCCGATGATCTGGCGCTGGAAGGACCGGATCGATCAGAACTTCATGGAGCAATTCCGGAGCCTGCCCGAAATGGAGGTGCCGGATTTGCCGCCCGAACACACGCTGGACCTGCCCGCAGTGCTGGGCGACAAACCCATGTGCGGCGGCTGCGGTGCCAAGGCCGGGCGCGCCGCCTTGCATGCGGCAGGCGTGTCGCGCGTGGCGAGTCTGCGTGAGGATGTCACCGCCCTGCCCGGAGATGATGCCGCGCTACTGACCATGGGCGACGTGCGGCAGGTGATCAGCACCGATCATCTGCGCGCCTTCAGCCTTGATCCCTTCGTGATGGCCCGTATCGCAGCGGTGCACGCGCTTGGCGATATCTGGGCCATGGGCGCCGCCCCGCAGGCCGCTACCGCCAACCTGATCCTGCCGCGTCTGGCGCCAGCCCTGCAGCAACGGACCCTGATTGAAATCATGACCGCCGCGCGCAGCGTGATGGAGGATGCAGGTGCCGAGATCATCGGCGGTCATACCTCGCTGGGGGATGAGCTGACTGTGGGGTTCACAGTCACCGGGCTTTGCAACCAGGATCCTGTGACCCTTGCCGGGGCGCAGCCGGGCGATGCATTGGTTCTGACCAAACCGCTCGGCTCCGGCGTAATCATGGCCGCCGAAATGGCAGGCAAGGCCGAAGGCGCCTGGGTCACCGCTGCGCTTGAACAGATGGCACAGCCGCAGGCCGCAGCCTCCCGAATTCTGGCACCCGAAGCCCACGCGATGACCGACGTCACCGGCTTTGGTCTGGCCGGGCATCTCCTTGGCATCTGCGAGGCTTCAGGCGTCAGTGCAGAGATTGATTTTGCCGCCATGCCGCTGATGGAGGGCGCCGCGCAGCTGGCCGACAGCGGCATCCGCTCCTCGCTATTCCCGGAAAACGCTGCGTTGCTGCCGGAATGGCGCACCAGTGGCGCGCAGGATCTGCTGTTCGACCCGCAGACCGCTGGCGGCCTGCTCGCGGCCCTACCGCAGGACAAGGCCGAAAGGGTGCTGCAGCAGCTGAAAGAGGCAGGTTACCCGGCGGCGCTCATCGGGAAGATTACCCAAGGCGCAGGGCAAATTGTTCTGACTTAAAAACCCTTTGCGGCCAGACCTTCAAGCGTGTCGCAGATGGTTGTGGCGGCAGATTGCAGCGTCTGATCGTCCAGATCCTTCAGTTGTACTTCTGCCACGGCATCAACGCCGATGCTGCGGCGTGAACTGCGGTAGGCCGGATCGTAATGCTGTTCCATCAGGGCGCGCGCCAAGCCTGCCATATCGCCCTCTTCGATCAGGGACAGCCAGCCATCCACCACCGCATTCGAGCGACGCGCACGAAGCCGCTCCAGCATTTCGGACAGTGTATCCGCATCTGGCAGACCGTCGCTGTAGGTCCGCAGCAGGTAGCGGCATCGTTCTTCGACCGAGGCGCTGACCTCGATCCGTGGCGCCTGTTTCATCAGGCTCCAGAGGCTGGGGGGAATGATCCGATCTCCAACCTTGCTCGACTCCGCCTCGACAAGCACAGGGCGGCTGGGGTCCAGACGGCTCAGCGCCCCCGCAAGCGCAGATTCAAACGCCTTCTGCCCGGGCTGGTCCTCCGGCATGCCCCCCAAAAGCGAGCCGCGATGATTGGCCAGACCTTCCAGATCCAGCACCTGCGCGCCCTGCTCTGCCACATGCTTCAGAAGGTCGGTCTTCGCCGTGCCGGTATAGCCATCCAACAGCACAAGCCGGTAAGGCAGATCGTCCTCATACAACATCTGATGCACCAGCCTGCGGTAGGACTGGTAGCCGCCTGAGATCATCTCGGCCCGCCAGCCGATCTGCTGCAAGAGATAGGTGAAACTGCCGGAGCGCTGCCCACCGCGCCAGCAATAGACCAGCGGCCGCCAGCCGCCTTCGTATTGGCTCAGCGTCTCTTCGATGTGCCGCGCGGCATTGCGGAACACCATGGCCGCGCCCAGCTTGCGCGCCAGAAAGGGGCTTTCTTGCACATAGATCGTGCCAACCTCAGCCCGTTCTTCATTGTTCAGAACCGGCAGGTTGATAGCACCGGGGACGTGATCCTCTGCAAATTCGGCCGGGCTACGCACATCAATGATGGTGTCATAGCCATGATCGTACATATCCTGAAGGGAAGAAAAACTTTTCACCATGAAACAGGGTCTAGCCCGCTGCATCCACAAGGGAAAGCGGGTTTTACGGACCCGGCTGCCGATTGACCGGCTGCGACACCGTATATGGTGGCCATTTACCCACTATTCTGGTTTATCTGTGCATCACAGTCGGACGAGACAGCAACAGCCGGAACAGGGTTTATGGACGCACAAGACGAGGATGATCACGCGTTGGATCTGCATCAGTTTCCCGGTCACCTGATCCGCCGCTTGCATCAGATTTCAGTGGCCCAGTTCACCGAAAAGGTCGCCGCCCACGATATCGACCTCACCCCTGTTCAATACGCCGCGCTGAAAGCCATTGATGCCAACCCTGGCATTGATCAGGCCTCGGTTGCGGGGCTTATTGCCTATGACCGGGCGACACTGGGCAAGGTGATCGACCGGCTGGAAGCGAAACAGCTGATCGACCGCACCGTCAGCCCGCGGGATCGCCGCGCGCGACAGCTGACCCTGACCGAAACTGGCAAAGAGGTTCTGGCCCGGGCGCACCCCCTTGTGCGCGAGGTGCAAGGCGAGATCCTCACCGGCCTCAGCCCTGAAGAGCAGGAACAATTCATGGCGCTGCTGCAAAAGGCGACAGCCGCTGGTAACGAACGCAGCCGCGCCCCCCTGCGCAGACCGCCCCGGCAAACCTAGCGCGTATAGCCTAAAAGGCATTCGCGTGGAGGCTTATGCTTTGGCCGCGTGTTTCGCCAGCCCCCGAACACATCTGTAAAAACGCAAAACGACCAGTTTTCAGAACGCGGGGCACGAAACGCGCCACCCGACTGAAAACCGGTCGTTTTTGCCTAAATCGCTTGCGCTCTTAGGCCGCTTTCAGCGCCTGGGACTCGGTGGCTCCGAAGAACTCCGAATGCAGCAGTGCGATGGCTGCGTCCTTGTCCTCGCGCTGCAGGATGAACTGGGTGTCCACATTGCGTGGCCCCTGCGTTGCACCGCGCGGCAGAATGTCCTTCTTCTCGAGGGCATTCATCCCGCGGGCCAGCACGTGCAGGCCACTCAGATCGCGTCCCACGACGGAGATCAGCGACAGCTTTTCGCTGTTGACCTCTGCCTGCGGGAAGCGGGCCAGCAGATCGGCCTCGACCCGGCGCATCGATTTCAGCGAGGCGTCCAGATAGTGGGTCACCGTATTGGCATTGGTCACCTTCGACACGATCCGCACGTTGTGGCGAGTCAGGATGTCCAGAACCGCAGCGTCATAGCCTTTGACACCGACCATGTCCTGTTCGAACAGCTCCAGCGCAATGATATCAAGGCCGGTGACGATTTCCGCCGCCGCCTTGGGCGCGGGTTGATCGTCGATCACCGTGCCCGGATCGTTCGGCTCAAAGCAGTTGGTGACGCGCAGCGGCACACCGGACTGGCGCAGGGTCTTTGCCGCCGAGGGATGGATCGCCTCCATGCCAAGGTTCGCCATCTGGTCCGCCACGTCATAGTTGGTATGGCCCAGCTTGCGCGCGTTCTCGGCGCCGACCAGTTTGGGATCGGCAGAGGACAGGTGGAATTCCTTGTGGATGATCGCCTCGCGCGCGCCGGTCTGTGCGGCCAGCTGCGAGAAGGTCACCTCGGAATAGCCCCGGTCGAATTCCCGCATCAGGCCTTCGGCGCATTGCGCGTAGCCGGTGACGATGGGCATTTCCTGCGCCGGGTCGACCCCTTCCAGAGCCGTTTCAATCCGCTGTTCCAGCGACATATCCGCATCGCCGCGCCAGCCGGACAGATCCACCAGACGCGCGTTGACGCCCGCCCGCTGCAACATCAGCACGGCAACCAGCGCCGAATGCGCCTCGCCGAGACCAGAGAGCAGCTCGCGGATCTGCAGCAGATGCGTGTTGAGGCGGAAATGTCCGTAGGAGCACAGACGCTGCAGGTCGATCAGACAGTTGCGGGCACCTTCGATACGTTCCTGCACAAAGGCGGTCGCCTGGGCAACATCGCCGGCATTGTCCAGAACCGCCTCATGCGCGGCGATCATCGCGGCCGAGACCTCGTTCAGGGCATCGAACCAGCCGTGGTCATCCTCGGCATTGGCAAAGCGGGCATAGACACCGGGGGCACCGGTCTTCTTGTGCTCCAGCAGAAGATTGGTGATGCCACCAAAGGCGGACACCACGAAAATACGCCCGTATTCGGGCTCATCGTTCTTGATGAACAGCGTATCCCGTAGCTCGTTCAGGCGGGACATGGATGTCCCGCCGATCTTTTCTACAGTATGGGTCATGGCTTAAGCCTCGACGGTTTCTGGCGCCGCGTAGGATCCGTCTTCCCGGTGTACTTCGGTTCCCGTAACGGGCGGATTGAAGCAGCAGGCCATCACGAGCTGTTCGTCAGCCTTCAGCACGTGGCGGTCGTGTTTGTCGAGCGCATACATCACGCCGGGACGGATGTGATGCGTCTCGCCGGTCGCCAGGTCGGTGATCGACCCGGTGCCCTGCATGCAATAGACGCTCTCAAAGTGGTTCTTGTATTCGAACGTATGTTCCGAGCCTGCCTCGAGGAAGGTGATGTGGAAGGAAAAGCCCATCCCATCATCGGCCAGAAGCATACGGACGCTGGTCCACTCCGCATCGCTGACCACGCGGTCGCGGTCTTTTTCAAGGATATCGTTATAGTCACGGACAATCATTGTCTTACTCCGCTGCAACTTTGGTTGTTCCGATCACGTCCCGCGCGGCATCCTTGAGAATGCTGAGGCCAGCTTCGAGCTGGGCGTCGGGCGTGGTCAGGGGGGCGAGGATCTTGACGACCTCATCATTAGGGCCGGAGGTTTCGACAATCAGGCCATTCTGGAACGCACGGGCGCAGATATCCCCAGCCAGTTCACCAGATCCGACATCGACACCGCGCATCATGCTGCGACCCTTGAGCCGCGAGCCGGGCACCATGTCGGCGATTTCCTGCAGGGCCTTTTCGACGATCTTCGCCCGGCGGGCGATGTCATCCTGAAAGGCGCTGTCCGACCAGAATTTCTCGATCGCGACGCGGGCCGTGACAAAGGCATGGGTGTTGCCGCGGAAGGTGCCGTTGTGTTCGGCAGGGCCCATCACGTCATGTTCGGGCTTCACCAGAACCAGCGCCATCGGCAGGCCAAAACCCGAAACCGATTTCGCCATGGTGACGATGTCGGGGTCGATGCCGAACTCTTCGAACGAGAAGAAGGTCCCGGTGCGGCCGCAACCGGCCTGAATATCGTCGATGATCAGCAGAGCGCCTGCTTCCTTAGCCAGACGTGCAACGCGCTGCACCCATTCGGGGCGCGCAGCATTCAGGCCACCTTCGCCCTGCACGGTTTCCAGCAGGATTGCGGCAGGTGCGTCCAGACCCGAAGACGGATCGTTCAGCATCGCCTCCAGGTAATCGGCGGTATCGGTGCCCTGCCCCATGTAGCCGTCAAACGGCAGACGGGTCACGTTATTGAGGGGCAGCCCGGCGCCGCCGCGGTGATAGCCGTTGCCGGTGGCGGCCAGCGCACCCTGCGTCACACCGTGGAACCCATTGGTGAAGGCCACGATATTGCTGCGCCCGGTTACCTTGCGGGCGATTTTCATCGCCGCTTCAACCGCGTTGGCACCGGTGGGACCGGTGAACATCACCTTGTGGTCCATGTTACGCGGACGCAGGATGACATTCTCGAAGGTCTCGAGGAAGTCGGCCTTGGTATTGGTGTGCATGTCCAGACCATGGGCGATGCCGTCGGCCTGCAGATGCGCGATCAGCGCCTCTTTCATGTCCGGGTCGTTGTGCCCGTAGTTGAGCGACGAGCAGCCGGCCAGAAAGTCGATATAGGTTTTCCCGTCGCGGGCGGTCATTTCAGAGCCCTGCGCCGAGGTGAAGACGGTATCAAAGCCGCGGCAATAGCTGCGCGCTTCGGATTCCCGACGTTTGAATACAGTTGTGGTGGAGGTGTTCGTAGACATACGACCTCTTTTGGGTGGGAGAAGAGTTGAAAGTGAAAACCGACGTCTGCGCGGCTCAAGCAGCCAGCTGAGCGCGCTCGTCCAGGGGGATGGTCACCAGGTTTTCCGTTTTATGACGATCCTGGAAGTGCAGCGCCTGCGTGTAGTAGGGCTGAATATCCAGACCGCTGTCCTGAAGCTTGGCGAACTTGCGGAACAACGCCCAGGAGGCGTCATTGTCGGCGGTAATCGTAGTTTGCAAGCGGGTGACGCCTTCGCAGGCCTCACGCTGCATGATCGATTGCAGCATCAGCGCGCCCAGACCGCGGCCGCGTGCCTTTTCGGACACGGCAACCTGCCATACAAACAGCGTTTCGGGGTCGTTGGGCATAACGTAGGCAGAGATCCACCCCACGGCCTCGCCCGACAGCTCGGCCAGTACGCATGTGTCGGCAAAATGATCGCACTGCAGCAAGTTGCAGTACATCGAATTCTCGTCAAGCGGCCTGCAGCTGCGGACCAGCTCCCAGATATCCGCGCCATCCGACGCTGTCGGTTTACGCAGTGTGGGCAGCGGGATCCGCCTCGGGTCAGCGTGGTATTGCATGTGTTCGCTCCTTTCGCTTCGGCAATCGAAATAGCAGCGCCTCACGAAAACTTCAACAGGCAAAGCAAAATTTGCGACACAAACGTCGCTTTTAGGCATTATGTCGCGGAGAACGTCGTATTTGGCCCCCTGCATCCTTTATATTTCAAAGTGTATTCTGCTTTGAATAGCGTCATATTTTCCTATATAGTTTGATGATCAAAACAACGGAGTCTTCATGGATCGCATCGACAGCAGCTTGATCGCGCTTCGGCGCATCGTCCGGGCCACCGAATTGTTCGGACGTGAGATACGACAAACCACTGGCGTGACACCTGCACAGTTCCGGGTTCTTCAGATCATCGGAGAACAGGGCTACAGCACTGCCAAGGCGATTTCTCTGCGGATGCGGGTGTCCCAGGGCACCATCACCTCGTTTGTCGACAAGCTGGTGCGTGACGGTCTGGTGCTGCGTGAAAAGTCGAGCCAGGACCGGCGGCAGACCAATATCCTGCTGACCGATGCCGGTCGTCAGGTCCTGACTGAGGCACCCGATCCGCTGCAACAACGCTTTGTACGCAAGTTCAACGCGATGGAAGACTGGGAGCAGGCGATGCTGGTGGCGGGCCTTGAACGCGTGGCGGCGATGCTGGATGCCGACGACATTGACGCGTCCCCAGTGCTGGACACAGGCGACATCCGCCACGCCGTCGACCACTAGGCCGGGCACCGCGGGGCGCCGGGCTTACACTGCGCCGCGCAAAGTGCCCCTTGCGAAAACGCGACCCCATACAGACGGACGACCCCAAGGGCGGGCGCGCATAGCCCCCCCTTTTGCAGTGGTCGGGCGGTTTCGGAGCCCAGATATAGCCCCACTTGCCCCACGGAGGCATGGAACCCCCAGCCACTCACCCCTCTTCACGGCAATATTTTAAGACGATTTATCAATGACCTACAAAGTAAATGTAAAAAACATTTACTTATAGACTTGCAGGGCGCAGGCGAGCGCACGATATTGAGGATGTGAAGGCGATTTACATCAACCCAATACCGGAGGTTCCAATGACGAGTATCACCCCCACCGCAGCCGCCCCGCATGACCAGGGCTGGTTTTCCCGCAGCGAGGCCTGGCTGGACAGCAAAGGCAAAGGCGCCTGGATTGCTGCCATGGTGCTTGGCTTTGTGTTCTTCTGGCCAATCGGCCTCGCCCTGCTGTTTTACATGATCTGGAGCAAACGTATGTTCAACAAATCCTGCCGCCACCGCAAATCCTGGACCCGCCACGGCATGTCCGCCATGACCTCGAGCGGCAACAGTGCCTTTGACGCCTACAAGGCCGATACGCTGCGCCGCCTGGAACAGGAACAGGATGATTTCAACGCCTTCCTGCAGCGCCTGCGCGAAGCCAAGGACAAGGCTGAGTTCGACGAATTCATGGAACAGCGCGCCGCCGCCCCTGCCGAAGCGCAGGACATCGGCGACGAGGATATCGGCGACAAACGCCACTGATCCCTACTGACATCAGCGCCTCCCGCCCATAGATACGGGTGGGAGGCCTCGGTTGCCCGCCTGCCCCCACACGCCCGCAAAACAGGACACCTGAGATGACCGCCCTGCCCGACCCGGATTACCAAGCTGAATTCTACGCATCGGTTGCCCCCAAACGGCTGCTGGCCTGGGTCGTCGACAGCCTGATCATATTCGGCCTGTGTATGGCGACGGTGGTGATGACTGCCTTTGTCGGGCTCTTCATCTGGCCGCTGCTCTATCTGACGATCGGCTTTGCCTACCGGACGGTTACCATCGCCAACGGCTCTGCCACGCTGGGGATGCGCTTTGCAGGCATCGAGCTGCGTGACCTTTCCGGCCAGCGGATGGATCTGCAGATGGCCGCGCTGCATACGGGTGCTTATACGGTTGCTCTGGCCGTGCCGCTTTTGCAGGTGGTCTCGGTGATCATGATGCTGACATCGCCACGCGGTCAGGGGCTGGGCGATGCCATTCTCGGCACGGTGATGCTGAACCGGCGCAGCATCCAGCGATAGCGGTCAACTCGGGGCAAACACCCCGCTTGGCAATCACTGTTAAACCATTTGTGCAGACCGGCCTTGGCGGGCGGGTTGGTCGTTGCTATCGTGAACTCCTGCCTTATTGTGTTTTTTGACAAGCCTTGGACTCAAGCCCGACCCTATGCGCCATACTCTTCCGATCGCACCGCAGTTCTATGTGACTGCGCCCCAACCATGCCCCTATCTGGAGGGGCGGATGGAGCGTAAGCTGTTCACGGCGTTGCAGGGCGATGGTGTCGAGCAGCTGAACAATAGCCTCTCGCAACAGGGGTTCCGGCGCTCTCAGAACGTGCTGTATCGTCCGTCCTGTTCGGAATGTTCGGCCTGCCTGTCGGCGCGCATCAACGTGGCAGAGTTCACGCCCAGCCGCAGCCAGAAACGCACCAGCAAGCGCAACGCGCATCTGGTCCGCCGGGCAACATCACCTTGGGCAACGGAGGACCAGTACCAGCTGTTCCGCGACTATCTGGACAGCCGCCACGCGGATGGCGGCATGGCCGATATGGACGTGTTCGAATATGCCGCAATGATCGAGGAGACTCCGGTGCGCAGTCGGGTGGTGGAATACACCAATCCCGAAGACAACGCACTGACTGCGGTGTCGCTGACCGATGTGCTCGAAGACGGGTTGAGCATGGTCTATTCCTTCTACAACCCGAACCTGCCGCAGAATTCGCTGGGCACTTATATGATCCTCGATCACATCGACATCGCGCGCGATGCCGGGCTGCCCTATGTCTACCTCGGCTACTGGGTCAAAGGCAGCCCAAAGATGGGGTATAAGGTCAAGTTCTCGGGCCTTGAGGTCTATCAAGGGGGCAAGTGGACAGCGATGTCCGAGGTTCAAGATACTGCGGACAGCCCTGCGACCGATACGATTTCCGAGCAGGTCGCCAATATTCAGCTTCCCCAGCAGCCGGTCCACCGCGGGCGGTAACTCTCCAGCAGTCGGAGCCCTAGCCCCAACAACCACGCAGCCAACCGCTGAAGGCGTCTCTTGGGGCTGCACGCGCGTCTCTACAGCTCGACCTTGACGCTATCCGGCGGATCTCGCCGGGTCCGGCCTGTCTGCCTGTGCGCTCCAGTCACCACCATCTGCACCGCCGCCATGAAAAAGGGGCCCGCGAGGGCCCCTTAAGTCTTTGTGATATCCTGAACCGGATCAGCCTGGCATCAGCGCCGGTACGATTGTCACGATCGACGGGAACAGCCACAGGATCGCAAGACCAACCACCTGGATCAGCACGAAGGGAAGCACCCCGCGATAGATATGACCCGTTGTCACCTCCTTCGGTGCAACCCCGCGCAGGTAGAACAGAGCAAAGCCGAAAGGCGGTGTCAGGAACGAGGTCTGCAGGTTCACCGCGACCATGATCGTCACCCATTTCGGATCGAAGGAGCCACCGTAGATCACCGGCCCGACGATCGGGATCACGATGTAGATGATCTCAAGGAAGTCGAGCACGAAGCCCAGGAAGAACAGCACCAGCATCACGATCAGGAAGACCGTCATCTCGTTATCAAAGCTCTTCAGGAACTGCTGGATGTAGTGCTCACCGCCAAAGGAGATCACCACCAGGTTCAGAAGCTGCGAGCCGATCAGGATGGTGAAGACCATCGAGGTCACCTTCGCCGTCTCACGCACGATCGGCGTCAGAACCCCGCCCTTGAACAGCACCCAGCAGCCAAACAGCAGGCCGAACAGCGCATAAAGGTAGGCCGCATAAGCGAAGAAGAAGGCCACCCAGCTTTCGAACGACACATTGTCCTGATTGATCCGCAGATCGAAGTTCACCCCGATCAGGATGCACAGGATCACCGCGAAGGTGGACCAGATGATCACCTTGCCCGAGCGTCCCTCGTCCTGCAGACGGCGATACGCCGCCAGCATGATGGCACCGCCAGCCCCCAGCGCCGCAGCGGGCGTCGGGTTGGTGATACCGCCAAGGATCGAGCCCAGAACGGCGACGATCAGAACCAGCGGCGGGAAGACCACCCGGATCAGATCGTTGCGCGCACAGCGGATCGCCGCCTCTTTACAGCCGTAAAGCGCGATCGCCAGCGGGATCAGCATCAGCAGCACCGTCGCCCCGGGGGACGTGGTCGGCGCGATCAGCAGAATGTCGACCAGTGCCAGCAGCAGAAGACCGATGGCCCCTACGATCAGCGGCTTGGTATCGCGCGACGGCGCAACACCGCGGCCAACGGCCAGAACCAGGCCCAGCAGAACGATGATCACCGCGATACCGGTGCCGATCGGCGCCGCGTTGGCAATCTTCTCTACCTCTGCCGCAGCGATCTCTTCCTCGCTCAGACGCTCAGCCGAGGCGACACCGCCAGCGGCATCAATCGCCTTCTGCTCTTCCACCGCTGCGTCCCAGGCTTCCTGACCATGCAGTTCGATCATCGAGGCCTGACATTCCGCCCCGACCGAGGTGCGCAGCGACGCGGTCTGACCAGCGTCGGAGAAGCTGGACACATTGATGTTCTGCGAGCCAACAACGCCGAACGAGCCAAGCAGCACGGTGCCGACGATGATCGCAGCAGGCGCGCCCAGGAACCAGGTCAGGGCCTCGGTACGGGTCACCGGTTCGTCACTGGCGCCGCCGAGCTCAACTGCAGGTGCCTTTTCCGGGTTCATCAGCGCATAGCCAAAGGCATAAAGCGCATAAAGAAGCGCCAGCATGATGCCCGGTAGCAGCGCCGCCTGGAACAGGGTCCCGACCGAAACCACCGCAGGCTCACCCAGGAAGGTCAGCGCATCGGTACAGCCCGCTTCCTGCGCACGGTTTTCCTGCGCAGTTGAGTAAAGATCCCCTGCCAGCGTGCCCAGAAGAACGATCACGATAGAGGGCGGGATGATCTGCCCCAGCGTGCCCGAAGCTGCAATCACACCCGTCGCCAGCTCCGGCGAGTAGTTGTTGCGCAGCATGGTGGGCAGCGCCAGAAGCCCCATGGTCACCACAGTCGCGCCCACGATGCCGGTCGAAGCGGCCAGGAAGGCCCCGACAACCACGATGGACACGGCCAGACCGCCGGGCAGCGGACCAAAGACGCGCGCCATGGTGGTCAGCAGATCGTTGGCGATCTTCGACCGCTCCAGGGTGATCCCCATCAGAACGAACATCAGAACCGCCAGCAGCGTTTCAATCGACGCCCCTGCCAGAACCCGCTCGTTCATGCGGTTCACGATGAAGGAGACGTTGCGATCCATCGCGCTTTCCCAGCCCTGCGGGAACACATGCTCGGCAACGCGTGGAAGATCCGGATATCGGAAGATGGATATGACATCGGGTTTGACGCCCGAATTCACCAGATCCCGGTAGACCTGCGACGAGGTGTCGATGGCCTGGTGAACCAGAAGCCCGGCACTGTCGAGCGCCGCGATAATCCCGAAGGAGATGATGCCGGCGCCGCCGATGGCAAAGGCCACCGGGAAGCCGGAAAGAATGCCTCCGAAAAGGCAGAAGAATACGATGATCAGGCCGATTTCGACGCCATCAAGACCGAATAGCATGTCAGCTGTCCCTTAGTTTAATGCGCGCCTTCATAGGCTTCTTCGCCCTCTCCAAGGGTATCCTTGTCGAGGTATTTGTTTTCACTACCCTGACCTTCGACGAACTCGAGGAACGAGCGGTAGAAGAAGGCAATGGCGTGCAGGAAGACGATGCCTGCAAACGAGACCAGCAGGATCTTGAACAGGAAGTACCCGTTGAAGCCGTTCGGGCTGAACCCGATGGTTTCCACGTTCCAGCGCAGCGCACGTGCTTTCATCACCAGCCGGTCAAGCCCATCAGAGGCCGAAGGCTTCGGCACGATCAGGTGGCGCCACAGGAAGAACCAGCCATACATCCAGGTCAGAACAGCCGCAGGCATCATGAAGATCAGCGAGCCGATCATGTCGATCACCCGCTTGGCGCGGAAGCTGATGCCAGAGTAGATCAGGTCAACCCGCACATGGCCGCCCTGCACGAATGTGTAGGCAACGCACATACAGACCACCAGCGCGTTATAGAGCTTCAACTCTTCGGCAAACCACGAGATGTCCATCTGCAGTTCGATCCCCAGACCGAAGCTCATGTCCGGCCGGGCAAAGACCCGCTGCATGAAAACGATGATGATCTGCTGGATGACCATGATCAGACCGGCCCAGGCGAACAGGCGGCCGATGGTATTGGCAAAGCCTTCCAGCCCGCGCACCACGCCCCACATGACTTGGCGCTGGTAAATCCCCACCGCTGTCAGAACCAGAAACGCGGTAAACACTACAAAGAAGAACTCGACCGAGCCACCGAAGTAGACAAAGCGCATAAGCGACTGTTTGTCCTCTACGGACTCCAGCCCTCCGGTCCATGCCAGCCATTCGCTGGTATGGGAGAGCGCGTAGCCAAGGTTGTAAAAGGCGCCAGCGATGTTCTGGACCAGCCAGACAAGACCACCCCACAGGGCGCCGAAAAAGGAAATGCCACTGTCGTCCTGCATTGTTCCCCCGGGATCATTGATTGCGGCGGGTCTTTAGATGAGCTGGCTGTGCTCCACAAGGAGCTGGCTTGCCCGGTTCGACCTGCTGCAATGGAAAAGGGATCCCCCGCACAATGGCGGAGGATCCGATGAAAGCGTAAGTACGCCGCTTAGCCCAGAACGCGGTCGCGCTGCGACACGTAGGTGCCCGAGGAAGTCTTGATCCAGGCGGAGGAGGACTTCATCGAAGCCATGGCGCTGTCGTGGATCTTCTTGTAGAGATCGTCGCCCATGTTTTCCGCATGCACTTCCATGGAAGCCTTACCGAAGGCATCCCAGACGGAGTCCGGGAATTCCATCAGTTTCACGCCACCGGCCTGCAGACGCTGCAGAGCGGCACCGTTGTTGGCCAGGAACTGTGCCAGGTTCCACTGGTGGCATTCAGCCGATGCGATTTCGATGATCTTCTGATGCGCGGGGCTCAGGCTCTCGAATACGTCGCGGTTGGTTGCAACCGACAGACCTGCACCCGGCTCGTGGAAGCCAGCGGTGTAGTAGGTCTTGGTGATTTCCTGGAAGCCGGCTTTTTCGTCCGCCCAGGGGCCGATCCACTCGGTGCCGTCGATAGCGCCAGAGGACAGAGCCTGGTACACTTCGGAACCCGGGATGTTCTGAACGGAAGCGCCCAGTTTACCCAGTGCCTTGCCGCCCAGACCCGGCATACGGAACTTCAGTCCGTTGAAGTCTTCGGGGCTGTTGATCTCTTTGGAGAACCAGCCGCCAGCCTGCGCGCCGGTGTTGCCGCCGAGGAAGGATTTCAGACCAAAGATCTGACCCAGCTCGTCGTGCAGCTCCATACCGCCGTCGAAGTAGTACCAGTTGGACAGTTCCTGCGCGGTCATGCCGAAGGGCACGGCGGTAAAGAAGGCATAGCCCGGGTGCTGACCAACGAAGTAGTAGTCGGCGCCGTGGTACATGTCGGCCTGACCCGAGGAAACGGCGTCAAACACTTCAAAGGCGCCAACCAGTTCGCCTGCGGCTTTGATGTCGACAGTCAGGTTGCCATCGGACATGGCGGTGACGTTGTCTGCAACGCGCTGAGCGGCGTCAAACACGCCAGCCAGACCACGACCCCAGGTGGTAACCATGGTCAGGGTGCGCTTACCCTGAGCATAAGCCGGAGCTGCCAGAGTGGACGCAGCAGCGGCGGTACCGCCCAGAGCGGATGTTTTCAAAAAGGAACGACGATCCATGATGTTTTCCTCCCAGATATATGGATTGCCCGCAGCAAAGCCTTGGGCGGATCGGTTCGAGTGGCGTCAGCCTAGCCACGGGGCCAAACTTGTGAATACCTAGTACTGCGTAGATCGGCGCTTTTTTGGTAAGTTTCAGTCCGATTGTTGCACTAATTTTGAGCGCAGGCTTCTTTTGTTACGCAGGTGACGGCAAAATCTGCCTCAAAGCCCCCTTTGCTTTCGGATTTCGATTGCGTAACGATTCGCCTTCCCTCTCTCACAGCCGCCGGACAGCCCTATGCCCCCGTTCTCCAGCCTGTTTTCCAGCCTGTTCCGACCAAACTATGCGCAGAAACTTTCGCTTCTGGCGACGCTGCCTCTGGTGGTGGCAGTGGCGGCGATTGCGCTC
Organism: Pseudophaeobacter sp. 1A16562; assembly: GCF_041008785.1. Classification (NCBI taxonomy): domain Bacteria; kingdom Pseudomonadati; phylum Pseudomonadota; class Alphaproteobacteria; order Rhodobacterales; family Roseobacteraceae; genus Pseudophaeobacter; species Pseudophaeobacter sp. 1A16562. Next base: position 178,249 of record NZ_JAXGFT010000009.1, read on the forward strand.
TTGGTGGCCAATCAGTCCCGCGCCCTCGCCGAGCGGGAGATCAAGGCCTTGGAGCGGCAGCTGATCGAAGCCAAGAAGGCCGAACTGCGCAACTATGTCACCCAGGCTCGCAATGCCTTTTCCCATATCTATGGTCTGGCTGCGCCGGATGATGCGGATGCAAAGGAACGGGTGACGCAAATCCTTAGCGCGATGATCTACGGCCAGGACGGCTTCTTTTTCGTCTATGATTATGACGGCAACAATCTGGTCAGCCCCCGGCAAACTGAGTTCATCAACCAGAACTGGCGCGGGCTCACCGACAGCCAGGGCACGCCGGTCGTGGACACCTTCATCGAGCAGGCGCGCCAAGGCGCAGGCTGGCACAGTTTCATGTGGGAAAAACCATCGACTGGCGAAGAAGCGCAGATGGTAACCTACGTCCTTGGCCTGCAGGACTGGCAATGGGCGGTCGGGACCGGCGTCTTCATCGACGATGTACTGGCCTCGGTTGCCGCCAGCCGCGCCGAGGTGGAAGCCCGGGTGCGCCGGACCTTTATCTATATTGGCGGAATTACCCTTGTCGCACTGGTCCTTGTCTTTGCATCGGGCATGGTTCTGAACATCCGCGAACGCCGCCTTGCCGATGCCAAGCTGAAGGAACTGACACAGCGGGTTTTCGACGCGCAGGAAGAAGAGCGTGGACGCGTGGCCCGCGAGCTGCACGACGGGATCAGCCAGCTTCTGGTCGGGGTGCGCTATGCGCTGGACAACACCCGGCGGCGCCTGATGCGGGGCGATCACGATGGCGCTTCGGATCCGCTCGACAAAGGCATCGAACACCTTGGCATCGCCATCTCCGAAGTGCGCCGCATCAGCCGGGATCTGCGCCCGGGAGTGCTGGATGATCTGGGCCTTGGTCCTGCGCTGAAGGCGCTTACCGATGATTTTGCGGCCCGCACCGGAATCGAAACGGATTTTACCACTGTGGTGTTCCGCAACCGGCTGGATCAGGATGCCAAGATCGCCATGTACCGCATCGCGCAGGAGGCGCTGACCAATATCGAACGGCACGCGGATGCAAGCCATGTCAGTATCGACCTGCGTGGCCACGCCCGCGGCGCCACCATGCGCATCAGCGACAATGGCCGTGGCCTGCCCCAGAAAAAGCCCGAAGGCGAGCCGGGCATCGGCCTGCGCAACATGCAAGAGCGGATCGATCAGCTTGACGGCACCTTGCGGATTCTGTCATCACGGGGCACCCAGAGCGGCACGGTGATCGAAGCAACACTCCCTTTGAGCCATCTGCTGCCACCGGGGAACGAAGCCGCTCCGAAACGCGTGTCGTAGTGGCAGATGCAGGATCCGTATCTCTGCCGGGTCCGAAGCATATAGGCAGTTGGGGGATGGCACTCTGCTGAAAGACGGAAATTGCGAGCCTGTGCGTGTCCTGATCGTGGACGACCACCCGATGGTCGCCGAGGGCATCCAGTCGATTCTCGAAAGCTACGCTGACATCGCGGTGGTCGGATCATTGACCGACGGCGAAGAAGCGGTGAGCCGCGTCGCCGAGCTGGCGCCCGATGTGATCCTCATGGATCTCAACATGCCCCGGTTGGGTGGCCTCGGCGCCACCGAAATCATATTGGAGCGCAGCCCCAGCACTCGTATCCTGATCCTGTCGATGCACGACAGCCCGGAATATATCTCTACCGCGCTCAGCCATGGCGCCATGGGATATGTGCTAAAGGACGTGCCCACCGAAGAGATCAAGGACGCTATCGACGCGGTGATGCGCGGTGAACGCTATCTCTGCACCGGCGCCGAAGGGTCGCTGAAGCCCAAGGACAGCGGCCTGCGCGAGGCGCTGACCGGGCGCGAACAGACCATCCTCTTGGAACTAGCTCAGGGCAAATCCAACAAGGAAGTTGCCCTTGCGCTCGATATTTCGGTGCGCACAGTGGAAACCCACCGCAAGAACATCAAGCGCAAGCTGGGCATTTCCTCGACCGCCGGCCTCACCCGCTATGCGCTGCAACACGGCGTTCTACAGGGCACTGGCGTCGGGCTGTAGCCCCTGCTCCCCCACCCCATTTCCGGGGCATGCGACACCTGCGGCTGAGTCCCTGCGGCTCGGGTTTCGGTCACATTTCCGGGAGTCTCCTTTTGAGAAATGTCGCAACGCGCCCCTTGAGCGCAAGAAAATGTCGAAAGATGGGCATTTTTGATGGGTTTGCCTGTTGACGCCCCTGCCGGCCGGTCATAGTCTGCGCTTCAACGCAAAAGAGGAGCCTGGGGTAAATGACCTCCCTAGTCGTCATTGTAGGAACCAAGCGCATGGGCCGGTAACGGTTGACCATAATCTGACCCATGCGCCTCCGACCTAGAAAATCGGGGGCTTTTTTTATGCGGAATGGACGTTGCCGCCAACTGGAGCAAAAGCAGATGACACGTGAAATGACCGGCGCAAAAATGGTTGTTCAGGCCCTGAAGGATCAGGGCGTGGACACGGTATTCGGATACCCCGGTGGCGCCGTGCTTCCGATCTATGATGAAATCTTCCTGCAGAACGATATCCGCCACATTCTGGTCCGCCACGAGCAAGGCGCGGTGCACGCCGCCGAAGGATATGCGCGTTCGACCGGAAAACCCGGCGTCGTTCTTGTCACCTCGGGGCCCGGTGCAACAAATGCGGTGACCGGCCTCACCGATGCGCTGCTCGATTCCATTCCGCTTGTGGTGCTGACCGGTCAGGTGCCGACCTTCATGATCGGTTCAGACGCCTTCCAGGAGGCGGACACCGTTGGCATCACCCGCCCCTGCACCAAGCACAACTGGCTGGTGAAGGACACCGACAAGCTGTCCGGTACCCTGCACGAGGCGTTCCATGTCGCCACCTCGGGCCGCCCCGGTCCGGTTCTGATCGACATTCCGAAAGACGTGCAATTCGCCACCGGAACCTACACGACGCCGCGCCCCTCGGCCTCGCATTACCAGCCGCCGGTCAAGGGCGATATGGAAGAGATCACCGAACTGGTGGCCGCCATCGAGACCGCCAAACGCCCGGTGTTCTATACCGGCGGCGGCGTGATCAACTCCGGCCCCGGCGCCAGCCAGCTGCTGCGCGAACTGGTGGATGCCACTGGCATTCCCGTAACCTCGACCCTGATGGGCCTTGGCGCCTATCCTGCGTCTGGCCCGAACTGGCTCGGCATGCTGGGTATGCATGGTCTTTACGAGGCCAACATGGCGATGCATGACTGCGACCTGATGATCAATATCGGCGCGCGGTTCGATGACCGGATCACTGGCCGCATCGATGCCTTCAGCCCAAAATCGACCAAGGCGCATATCGACATTGATCCTTCCTCGATCAACAAGGTGATCCGCGTCGATATCCCGATCGTGGGTGATGTGGGCCACGTGCTGGAAGATCTGCTGAAGGTCTGGAAATCCCGCGGTCGCAAGACCAACAAGGAAGCGCTGGCCAAATGGCAGGCCAAGATCTCCGAATGGCGCGCGGTCAATTGCCTGTCCTATACCCCGTCCGAAGGCACCATCAAACCGCAATACGCGCTGCAACGCCTTGAGGAGCTGACCAAGGGTCACGACCGTTACGTCACCACCGAGGTTGGGCAGCACCAGATGTGGGCGGCGCAGTTCCTTGGCTTTGAGGATCCCAACCGCTGGATGACCTCAGGCGGACTTGGCACCATGGGCTATGGTTTCCCGGCCTCCATCGGCGTGCAGATGGCGCACCCGGACGCACTGGTGATCAACGTCGCCGGCGAAGCGTCATGGCTGATGAACATGCAGGAGCTCGGCACCGCCGCGCAATACCGCCTGCCGGTAAAACAGTTCATCCTCAACAACGAACGCCTTGGCATGGTGCGCCAGTGGCAGGAACTGCTGCACGGTGAACGCTACAGCCACTCCTGGTCCGAAGCGCTGCCCGATTTCGTGAAGCTCGCCGAGGCCTTTGGCGCCAAGGGCATCATCTGCAAGGACCCCAAGGATCTGGACGATGCGATCATGGAGATGATCAACCACGACGGTCCAGTTGTCTTTGATTGCCTGGTTGAAAAGCACGAAAACTGCTTCCCGATGATCCCCTCGGGCAAACCCCATAACGAAATGCTGCTGGGCGAAGCCGAGACCCAGGGCGCCATTCAGGCCGGAGGTGCGGTGCTGGTCTGATCCACGCCGCTCCCCCTTCACCGAATTGATGGGCCCGGCAATCGCCGACACGGCCCGATAGGAATAAAAAAGGACAATTCCATGTCTGCCCTACACATCAAAAAAGGCGCCAGCAAACATTCGGCGTATAACCTGCGGCCCACGTTTTCCGACGTACAGGAACGTCACACGCTGGCATTGCTGGTTGAAAACGAACCCGGCGTTTTGGCCCGTGTCATCGGCCTGTTCTCCGGCCGCGGCTACAACATCGAAAGCCTGACCGTCGCCGAAGTCGATCACACCGGACACCTCAGCCGCATCACCGTGGTCACCACCGGCACCCCGCAGGTGATCGAGCAGATCAAGGCGCAGCTGGGCCGTATCGTGCCGGTTCACGAGGTGCACGATCTGACCGTCGAAGGCCCCGCGGTCGAGCGGGAACTGGCAATCCTCAAGGTCGTGAGCGATGGCGACAAGCGGGTCGAGGCCCTGCGCCTGGCCGATATCTTCCGCGCCAATGTCGTGGACAGCACCCTGGAAAGCTTCATCTTCGAAATCACTGGCGCCCCGGACAAGATCGACGCCTTTGCCGATCTGATGCGCCCGCTGGGTTTGATCGAAATCGCCCGTACCGGCGTTGCTGCCCTGCTGCGCGGCACCTGATTGCCGCGCCGGGAGAGGACCACCTGCCCCTTCCGACCGCATGTCTTGCACCGATAACACGAAAGGCCGCCCAATCTGGGCGGCCTTTTTGCGACGTCCGGGTCAGTAGAAAATCACGGGGCCTGCAGCGCCATGTCCGCTTGTAACAAAGCGCTGCGCCAGACCGTTCCGACAGTACGGGGGTTATCCGTAGCGCGCGGCCGTGTGCCATTTTGAGAAAGCCGGAAAGGGTATCACATTGTTTTCCGTTACCACCTCGACACCGCCAGACGCTTCAAAACTCCGCCCTGCACCTGTTGTGCGAACCGGATAATCGGCCGTCACCGCTGTTGAAGCCGCTTTTGGCAGCGGTGCTGCCTCGACCAGCATCTCGGACAGGTCAGGATACCCGACGTCATCCAGAATGACCGCATTGGCTGCCAACCGCATATTGCCTTTTTCGGTCAGGTCAAACTGTACCCAATCTCCCTTACACACCGCCGTCTGTGAGGCATCTCTGTGCCGGGAATAATAGGCCAGATCCCCCTGATCCTCACACCAGATAATTGCTTTTCCGACGGCGACGTCACTCCAAAGTACATATCCGATCATGTTGCAAGCCTCGTTCGTTTATCGCTCAATTCTGGGCCAATTGGAGAGGCGCCAACATGGCAAATACTGCGTCGGACTATTGCAATTTGTGTCAGCGAGGATAGTATCCCGACGTGATTTAGAGACAACATTGACGCGATAAAGCGACAACCCATCGTAAAATGGAAATATTTGTCGCGATCAGCGGTCGGGGATTGAGGCCACAATGGCTGCCATAGCAACAGCAAGAGATGACAACCGCGCCCGGCAATCGCGTTCTCCCGCAGAATTGCGCGACATGTTTGGCGCCAACCTGCGTCATCTGGCACAGCAATACCCCTCCATCTCCGAACTGTCGCGGCGCCTTGGCATCAACCGGACGCAGTTCAATCGCTACATGTCCGGCGAAAGCTTTCCGCGGCCTGACGTTCTAGACCGGATCTGCTGCTTCTTTGATGTAGACGCGCGTATCCTGCTGGAGCCGGTCGACACAGTTGGCAAACAGGACAAGATCCTGCACGGCGCCTTTCTCAATGATTTTCTGGGCCATGGGATCGAGCAGCTGAGCGAGCAAATCTTCCCCTCTGGCTATTACCGTTTTACCCGGCGCAGCTTCATCAACGGGGACAGTTTTGTCGTTGGTCTGGTGCGCGTAAGCCGCGACGGAGGCGGCGTCGCCTATATCAAGGGTTTTGAGGCCAAGGATGCGATGCGGTTTCAGGGCCTGCCCGAAGACCCGGCATCACGCGAGTTCCGTGGCGTGCTCAGCTGTCACGAGGACGGCGTCGCCTTCCTGATTTCACGGCGCCGCGCGATGACTTTTTCCTTCAACTACTTGGCGCGCGTGGCCTCGCTTGAAAACAATTTCTGGGTTGGCTACGTGGCCCGCACCGTGCGCGAAAGCGGCGATGAACGGGTCACCCGGATGGTCTATGAATACCTCGGCCGCGACATGGGGCCTGCGCTGGCCGTGGCCCGCAATGCGGGCTTTGTGAGCGAAGAGGACCTGCTGCCCTACCACCGCCGCCTGCTGCGCATCAACGAACCGTTCTCCTGACCAGGGACGCCCTGCCGCCCTAGGTCGGTGATGTGGCGAGCCGGTAGATGTGCCAAGTGGCGTGGCCAAGCAACGGCAGCACCACCGGCAGACCGGCAAAGGCGGGCAGCATGGCCGCAAAGGTCAGCACCGCAATCAGCACCGCCCAGAGCATCATCAGCGCAAAATTCCGCTGCACATAGGTGAAGCTGGTGATCATTGCAGTGACAAAATCCACCTCTCTGTCCAGCAGCAGCGGCAGAGAGATCACCGTGATCATATAGAGCAGCAACGCGAACAACGCGCCTACAACCGTTCCGACTGCCAGCATCGTAAGCCCCTCGACCGACAGGAAGACATCCAGCGAGGTAGAGATATTGGTCATGGTCGACAGCCCCAGAAACAGGGCAAAGATCATGTGGCCAAGGAAAAACCAGAACAGAAACACCACAATGATGATGGCGCAGATCGACGGCAGCTGGCGGCGGCTTTGCTGCAGAACCACCCCCAGAATGGCCCGGGCATCCATTGCCTGCCCCTGTTCGCGCCGGTGTGAGACCTCATAAAGCCCTACGGCAGCAAAGGGACCGATCAGGGGAAATCCGATGGCCGCCAGCACCAGCCAGAAGGTGGTGCCGGTCTGCGCGGTAACCCAGGCCATCGCCCAACCTGCCAAGACGTAAAACCCGGCAAAGAACAACCCGTATCCGGGTTTGGCCAGGAAATCCGCCCAGCCGCGTCGCAGCGCCTCACGCAGGATCCCTGCGGTCATCGGCTGCATTTCCGGTACACCAAATGCCTTTTCTGTCATCGAAACGCTTCCTCCCCGAAACGTTTCCCCTCCCCCGGGTCCTCCTTAACCCTGTGGAGGGGCGTTTTGCGGCCATTGCGTGGCCGCGTGATACTGCTGGCCCAGTGCCAGGATATTCTGATCCTGCCCCTGTGCGCCAAAGATCTGAATGCCCATCGGCAGGCCCGCCTCGCTGAACCCCGCAGGCGCGCCAAGGCAGGGCAGCCCCAGCAGGCTGACCGGCACCACCACCTGCATCCAGCGGTGATAGGTGTCCATCTCAACGCCTGCGATCTCCCGCGGATAATCGATATCGACCGGGAACGGCCAGCATTGCGCCGTCGGCAGGATCAGGGCGTCGTAGTCCTGGAACAGCCGCGCTGCGGCCCGCTGCCAGTCAGAGCGCGCGTCAGACGCCTCCTGCACCTCTTGCGCTGTCATCGAAAGGCCGCGCTCCAGCTCCCAGATGGCAGTGTCCTTCAGATGCTCGCGCCGATCATTGAACACCCGCAGGCCCGCCGCCACGGCAAAGGAGCGCAGGGTAATCCAGGCCTCCCAGATGCGTTCCGCCGGGAACGGGGGCGCCACGGCTTCAACCGTATGCCCCAAGTCCTCGAACGACTTTGCCGCCGCCTCGCAAAGCTCAAGGATCCCCGGCTCCATCGGAAAGGCCCCGCCCCAGTCGCCGAGCCAGCCGATCCGCATCTTTTCGACCTCCGGCAGCGGCATCACCGGAGCCCCACCCGAGGCCAGCGGTTGCCGCGGGTCCGGTCCGCTCATCACGTCCAGGAGCAGACCGATATCCTCGGGGCTACGCGCCATCGGGCCAAGCGTCGCCAGAGGATGCAGGAAGACGTCTCCCTTGGGTTCTGACGGCACCCAGCCCCAGGTCGGGCGGAAGCCGTAGACATTGTTCCAGCCTGCCGGGTTCCGCAGGGATCCCATCATGTCGGATCCATCCGCCAGCGCCACCATCCCGGCGGCCAACGCCACCGCTGAGCCACCGGAAGAGCCGCCACAGGTCCGCGTGGGATCAAATGGGTTGTTGGTCGCGCCATAGACCGGGTTAAAGGTATGGGAGCCGAGGCCGAATTCGGGGGTATTGGTCTTGCCGATCAGGATCGCCCCCGCCGCGCGCAGGCGCGATACGAACAGCTCATCCTCGGTCGGGACAAAATCCTTCATCAGGGGGGAGCCCTGGGTCGATGCGATGCCTTTGACGTTGGCAAGATCCTTGATCGCCATCGGCAGCCCGTGCAGCGGCCCCAGCGGTACATTGGCGGCGCGCATCGCGTCGGCACGGCGCGCCTCTTCCATCAGCTCTTCTGCCGGGCGCAGTCCCACGATGGCGTTCAGATCCGGGTTCACCGCCTCGATCCGCGCCAGGGTATGCTCCATCAGCGCGGCGGAAGTCAGGCTACCATCTTGCAATTGGGCCAGAATATCGCTGGCAGAGCTGTAATCTGTCATAGTCGGCGTGACTCCGTTCATTTGTTAAACAGAGCCTAGCCGCAGATTTTTACAAAGGAAAGCCGTGACTTGCCCCGAGGCTAACCTCGGGTCACCCTTAGGCCGCCGGATTACTCCGCCTGCGCGTCCGCGCGGCTCTTGCCGGACACGTTCATCGCCAGCGTCGCCGCCATGAAGCCGTCCAGATCGCCATCCAGAACGCCCTTGGTGTCAGAGGTCTCGTGCCCGGTGCGCAGATCCTTGACCATCTGGTAGGGCTGCAACACGTAGGACCGGATCTGGTTGCCCCAGCCCGCGTCGCCCTTGTTCTCGTGGGCTTCGTTGATGGCCGCGTTGCGACGATCCAACTCCAGTTGATACAGGCGCGATTTCAGGGCCTTCATGGCGATGTCGCGGTTCTGGTGCTGGGATTTTTCCGAGCTGGTCACCACGATCCCGGTGGGATGGTGGGTGATCCGCACCGCCGAGTCGGTGGTGTTAACGTGCTGACCGCCCGCACCGGACGAACGGTAGGTATCGATACGGATATCCGCCGGGTTCACTTCGATGTCGATATTGTCGTCCACCACCGGGTAGACCCAGACCGAACAGAAGGAAGTGTGACGCTTGGCAGCCGAGTCATAGGGTGAAATCCGCACCAGACGGTGCACGCCGCTCTCGGATTTCAACCAGCCATAGGCATTGGGGCCGGAGATCTTGTAGGCGGCGGATTTGATGCCTGCCTCTTCACCAGCGCTTTCGGATTGAAGCTCGACCTTGTAGCCTTTCTTCTCGGCCCAGCGGACGTACATGCGCGCAAGCATCGAAGCCCAGTCGCAGCTTTCAGTGCCGCCGGCACCTGCATTGATCTCAAGGAAAGTATCGTTGCCGTCCGCCTCGCCGTCCAGCAGCGCCTCCAGCTCCTTTTCGGCGGCCTTGTCCTTAAGCGCCTTCAGAGCGTCCTCAGCGTCGGTGACGACCTCCTCGTCCTCTTCCATCTCGCCAAGCTCGATCAGCTCCATATTGTCCGCCAGATCCTGCTTGATGCCCTTGTAGGTATCAATCGCATCGACCAGCATCTGACGCTCGCGCATCAGTTTCTGCGCCGCTTCGGGATCGTCCCACAGTCCCGGATCCTCGACCCGGGCGTTGAATTCCTCCAGCCGGAACTCCGCAGTTTCCCAATCGAGCCGCTGGGCGAGAAGCTCCAGCGATTTTTCAATCTCGGTCACGATATTCTGGGTTTCAGCGCGCATCTTGGGAGTATCCTGTCATGACGTTCAGGCTGGCGTGATAGCCCAGAGACCAAGGCAGAACAAGGGTCTGCGCCTGTCCATCGCCAAGCAGTGCGTATAGGCGGCCGACAATCGCGCCCCGCGCGCAATACCCCCGTCAAAGCCGGTGGCCGCAAAGGCACAGGCGGGCGGTCAGTAAAGGCCGCCCGAACTGATGGTGCCAAAGCTGGCCTTTGGCCCCAGAACCGCGGTTCCACCGCTTGAGGTGGTAACCTTGCGCCCGGATTGTTCGACCTCTTCGATCAACGGCAGGCTGGAGCCCATGGCAAAGCCGCCATCGAAGGTCATGCCAAAGATCGGCTCAGCCCCGTCGCGGAAGTATTCCGCCACCACATAGGCACCCGAAGCATCATCCGGCAAAGGCGCGCCGGTATAGCGGTCGATCTTGATGAAATGGCCGCCTTCGGGCACTTCGAAGGGACCGCCGCCGAATTTCTCGACCGCCTTGGTCATGAACTGCTGGAACACCGGCCCGCACATGGTGCCGCCATAGGCGCCACGTCCCATCGGGCGGGGCTGGTCAAAGCCCATGTAGCAACCCGCAACGATATTGGAGGTAAAGCCGACGAACCAGACATCGCGCGAATCGTTGGTGGTGCCGGTTTTGCCCGCGGTGGGCACCGGCAGGTTGATCACGCTGGAGGCGGTGCCGCGGTCGACAACCCCCTTCATCATCGAGGTCAGCTGATAGGCGGTGATCGGATCCATCACCTGTTCGCGGTCGGCAACGATACGCGGTGCTCGTCCAGGCTCCAAGGAAGCCACGGCGCAATCGACGCAGTCGCGGTCATCGTGGCGATAGATTGTCTTGCCAAAGCGATCCTGAATGCGGTCCACAAGGGTCGGCTGCACCCGCTGGCCGCCATTGGCGAACATCGCATAGGCTGCAACCATCTTGTAGAGCGTGGTTTCCTCGGCCCCCAGCGAGTTAGCCAGATAGGTGCCCATATTGTCATAGACGCCAAAGCGTTCCGCATAGCCCGCGACCACCGGCATGCCAACCTCTTGCGCCAGTCGGATGGTCATCAGATTCCGGCTCATCTCGATCCCTGTGCGCAGCGGCGTCGGACCGTAGAACTTGTTACTGGAGTTCTTGGGCCGCCACAGACCCTGCGGCGTGTTGATCTCGATCGGGGCGTCGACGATGATGGTCGCCGGGCTGTATCCACTGTCCAGCGCCGCCGCATAGACGAAGGGCTTGAAGCTCGATCCCGGCTGACGCTGCGCCTGGGTGGCGCGATTGAACACCGAATGCTGATAGGAGAACCCGCCCTGCATCGCCAGAACGCGGCCCGTGTTCACGTCCATCGCAACGAAACCGCCCTGCACTTCGGGGACCTGCCGCAGCGACCAATGGCTAAAGGCATCGTCTTTCATCTCGGCGCGGACCAGCACCACGTCTCCACGGGTGAAGTTGTCCTTGAAATTGCCCTTCATCCACTTGATGTCAGAGCGCGGCACGCTGCCGGTTTCGGCAACGCCTTCTACGCCAACGGTCAGCGACTGATCGGCCACTGTCAGCACCACGGCAGGCAGCCATTTCCCACCCAAGTCGATGTCGCGGGACACATCGGCTTGTCCCAGCGCCTCGCGCCAAGTCTCTTCGGAGGCGAGTTCCTCTTCGGTGAGAGTTACCCCTGTGCCCTTCCAGATACCACGCGAACGGTCATATTTCTCCAGACCTTTGCGCATCGCCAGCGCGGCCTCTGTCTGCATTTCCTCGTCGATGGTGGCGCGGACGGTGAAACCACCGGTAAAGAATTCGCCTTCCCCAAAGTCCTGCGACAGCTGGCGGCGAATTTCATCGGTAAAATAATCGCGCGGCGGCAGAGCGGTACGGAAGCTTTCGAAATCGCCATTCTGGACCGAGCGCAGCGGCTGTTCGACCTCCACCTTGTAGACGTCTTCGGAGATATAGCCGTTCTCGTACATCTCGCGCAGAACGTAGTTGCGCCGGGCAAGCAGCCGGTCCTTGCGCCGAACCGGGTGATAATCTGACGGCGCCTTGGGCATGGAGGCCAGCGTGGCAGCTTCGTGCGGGGCCAATTCGCCAAGGGTCTTGTTGAAATAGGTCTGCGAGGCCGCCGCAACCCCGTAAGAATTCTGACCCAGGAAAATCTCGTTCAGATAGAGCTCAAGAATTCGGTCCTTGTCGAGCGTTTCCTCAAGCCGGGTGGCGAGGATGATTTCCTTGATCTTGCGCTCGGCCTTACGGTCACCGGACAGAAGGAAGTTCTTCATCACCTGCTGGGTGATGGTCGAGGCACCGCGCACGTTGGACCCGCGCGAGCGAACCGCTTCAATCGCGGCGGCAGCAATACCACGGGCATCATAGCCTGCGTGGGAATAGAAATTCTTATCTTCGGCAGAGATGAAGGCCTGCTTCACCAGCGCCGGGATCTCGTGCGACGGGGTGAACAGGCGGCGTTCTTCGGCGAATTCGTCGATCAGCTGTCCTTCGCCCGAATAGATCCGGCTGATGGTCGGGGGCTGGTATTGCGCCAGGGATTCGTGGCTGGGCAGGTCGCGCCCATACATCCAGAAGACCGCGCCAATGGTCAGTGCAACCACCGCCACGCCAAGCGTGATGGTACTGAAAATGGAGCCGAAGAAGGATAGAATGAACCTGAGCACGGAATAAAGCCTCTCTCGCACGGTCCCGCCTATATAGAAGCCCCTGCGAATGGGGTCAAAACGGGAAGCGGCGAATATATGCCGCTGGTATCAGGAAAACCATAGAGGATTCGACGCCAAAGCAACAGGCGTGGTTGCGTGCGAACTATGGGTCGGCACCTGCGCGCCGATCCCCATGGGCGCCTTTTTCCTGCTTTCCGGCTACTGGCGTACCAGCGGGCGCAGCGCATCATCGCGGATACGCCATTCGATCAGGCCAGACAGAACACCGCGCGCCGCCTGAGCGCGCCACTCCGGGTCCTTCAGATTCTTCAGATCGCGGGCGCTGGACAGGAAGCCGATTTCGATCAGGACCGACGGGATATCCGCCGATTTCAGCACCGAAAATCCGGCCGAGCGCATGGGCCGCCGGTTGAGCGGTCCGCCCTGTTCCGCCAGCCCTTCGACGATGGCGCGCGCCAGCGCCTCGCTGCGTGGCTGGGTTTCCTGCCGGGCAAGATCCAGCAGCACATCCGTCACCAGATCATCCGCCGCGCTAAGGTCTGTCCCAGACAATAGATCCGACCGGTCGTGCCGCTCGGCCAGGGTGGCCGATGCCTTGTCCGAAGCCTCTTTCGACAGGGTATAGATGGTCGATCCCCGCGCGCCGCCTTCGGAGAGGGAATCTGCGTGCAGTGAGATGAACAGATCCGCCCCGGCCTGATGCGCCAGCGCAATCCGGCGCTCCAGCGATACGAAGTAATCCCCATCACGGGTCAGCTGCACCGAAAACTGGCCCGAGCGCACCAGCATTTCGCCGAGTTCAAAGGCAAATTGCAGCATCAAGGTCTTTTCATCGAGGCCGCCCTCGACCTGCGCACCGGGATCGATGCCGCCATGCCCCGGGTCCAGCACCACCAGCAGCGGCGCATTGTCATCACGCGGGGCAGCCGGTGTCAGCGGCTCGGGCGCGGGCAGGTCCCAGCGCCGGTCCTGCGGGGCGCCCGCATTGGCGGCGAACTGTTCGGCATCTGTTTTGTCCAGCGTGACCGACAGGATCGCGCCCGCTGTTACCGGATCGACCTCCATCCCGGCGGCGCTAACCTGCATCGGTCCGGCCAGCGCCAGAACCATGCGCGACCAGCCCGGCACATAGGTTCCGAACTGCACATCGCGCAGGTTTTCGCCTTGGATCAGGTTCTCCCGGCGCAGCCCCGTCCAGTCCACCTCCTGAAAGTCGAGCACCAGACGCGGAGGGTTGTCGAGCGTGAACAGGCGATAGGGCACCCCCTGACTAAGGTGCAGATCAATCTCTGCCCCCTGCCCCGCATCCCTGATGCGGCTCTGCTCGGCATCAATGCGCGCGAGCCCGGAAAACCCCTGCGCCATGGCCGCGCCGCCCAGAAACAGCGCCGCGATGATCGCCAATATCCTGCCTGTCATCCTGTTCCTGCCCATTCTGTTTTGCTTCTGACCAGCGGGTGTTTGCACCCACCGCCCCCATCGCCTTTGACGGGGACCTTAGCGGTTTTCCATGAAACTGCGCAGACGCGACAGCCCTTCTTCGATATCGGCGGTGGAGCGCGCATAAGAGAACCGCAGCGTTGTGGCACCCCGGACCGGATCGAAATCCAGCCCCGGCGTCACCGCAACCCCGGCCTTTTCCAGAATTTCGGCGGCAAATGCACGGCTGTCCTGCGTCAGCTCCGACACATCCGCGTAGACGTAGAACGCCCCGTCCGGCGGTGCGATATTGCTGAAACCCGCCTTGGGCAGCCCCTCCAGCATCAGTTGCCGGTTGCGGGCATAGACCGCCAGGTTTGCCTGCAGTTCCTCCTCGCAATCCATCGCGGCCAGCGCCGCCACCTGGCTTGCGTGCGGCGCGCAGATGAACATGTTTTGAGCCAGACGTTCCACCACCCGCACATGATCCTCAGGCACCACCATCCAACCAACGCGCCAGCCAGTCATCGAGAAATACTTGGAGAAGGAGTTGATCACATAGGCATCATTGGTCAGCTCCAGAGCGGTGACCGCTTTGGCCTCGTATTCGATCCCGTGGTAAATCTCATCCGAGATGAAGGCTGCGCCAGCCTCTCGCGTAGCGCCGATCAGCGCCGCCATGGCATCGCGGTTCAGCATCGTGCCGGTCGGGTTCGCCGGAGAGGCCACCATCAGCCCGGCGAGATCAAGCCCGGAAAGATCGCTTGGCACCGGCTGAAGGCGGTTTTCCGCTGCCGTTTCAATATCCACCGGCGTTAGCCCCAGTGCATGCAGGATCTGCCGGTAGGACGGATAGCCCGGCGCGCCGATGCCGACCCTGTCACCGCTGTCAAAGAGCGCCGTGAAGGCTAGCAGGAACGCCCCGGACGAGCCGGAGGTCACCACCACGCGCCCAGGATCCAGATCCACGTTATACCATTCGCCATACATGCGTGCGATACGTTCGCGCAGCGCCGGAATCCCCAGCGCCACGGTATACCCTAGCGCATCATTTTGCAGCGCCCTGACCAGCGCTTGCTGCGCCGCCTCCGGCGCCCCGGTCGAAGGCTGGCCGACCTCCATGTGAATGATACGGCGCCCGGCCTCTTCGGCCTTGCGGGCGGCCTCCATGACATCCATCACAATAAACGGATCGACCTCTGAGCGGGTTGAGTTTCGCATGATGTTCTCCCATGGTGCGCGCATGACTTTTGACCGTTTCTCTCGTCTGGCGTCAATCCCGGCTCTGGTGTTTTGCCTGCTGGCCTATGCGGCGACGGCCGTGCAGGCGGCATCGATCACCCTGTTGCGGGACGCAGATGTGGAACAGGCGCTGAACCGGCTTGCGGCGCCGGTTCTGCAGGCGGCGGGGCTCAATGCGCGGCGCACCAAGATCCTTGTGGTCAACGAGTCGAGCTACAACGCCTTTGTTTTGGATAACCGCACGATTTTCGTGCATTACGGCCTGATCCTCAAGTCCGACAGCCCCGAGATGCTGCAGGCCGTTTTGGCCCATGAAGCAGCCCATATCGCAAACGGCCATCTGGCCCGGCGGATGCAGAACATGCGCTCGGCCGGAAGCGCGGCCGGGCTGGGCATGGCCCTGGCGGTTCTAGCCGCCGCTGCGGGCGCAGGCAGCGAGGCTTCGACCGGGATCGCCATCGGCACGCAAAGCTCTGCCCTGCGCGGCTTCCTGTCACACACCCGCGCCGAAGAGGCTTCGGCCGACCGCTCGGCGGCGGGGTATCTGAGCCGCGCTGGCGTCAATCCGCAGGGGCTGGTCGACCTGCACCAAACCTTTGCCGGACAAGAAGTGCTGAGCGCCCAGCATCAGGACCCCTACATGCGCTCGCATCCACTCAGCCGCGACCGCATCCGCGCGGCGCAGGCCTATGTCGCCAGCCACGGCACGGACGTCGCCACCGATCCGCAGGCGGACTACTGGTTCGCCCGGCTGCGCGGCAAGCTTTCTGCCTTCGTCCGCTCTCCGAAATGGACGCTGCGGCGCGCAGGTAGCGAGAGCCACAAGGATGTCCGCCTCATGCGGGAGGCGATCGCCTATCACCGGCTCAACAATCGCAAGAAGGCGCTGACCGCCATAAACGGCGCCATCGCGCTGCGCCCCAAGGATCCGTTTTATCACGATCTCAAAGGTCAGATCCTGATGGAAAACCGCGACTGGAATGCAGCTCTTTCCAGTTACGGGCAGGCGGTCGCGCTGGCCCCCTCGGACCCGCTGGTTCTGGCCAGCTATGGCCGGGCGCAGCTTGCTGCTGGGCAGCCTCGGGCCGCGCTCAAATCGCTGGAAAAATCCCGCGGCATCGATTTTCGCAACACGGTGCTGCTGCGGGACATGGCCCAGGCCTATGCTAAAACCAAACAGACCGGGCTTGCCGCGCTGGTGACAGCGGAACGCTATGCCCTGCAGGGGCGTCTGGACGACGCCGGTCTTCATGCCAAACGCGCCACCGCGCTTTTGCCCACCGGATCGCCAGCCTGGCGCCGGGCGCAGGACGTGCTGGTGGCCTATGAGAAAACACAGAAAAGGAAACGAAAATGATCCGTGTTACACGTGCAGCAGCAGGTGCTGCCACTGCTCTTGCGCTGCTTGGCGCCCCCGCGCAGGCGCTGGACCTTTCGAACATGAGCGCCGCCGAACGCGAAGCTTTTGGCGTCCAGGTGCGGGAATACCTGATGGAAAACCCCGAGGTGATCCTTGAGGCCGTGAACCTGCTGGAGCAACGTCAGGCCGCCGCCGAAGCCACCCGCGATCAGGCGCTGGTTGCCGACAACCTGCAGGAGTTGGAAAACGATGGCTATTCCTGGGTCGGCGGCAACCCCGAGGGCGACATCACCTTGGTCGAGTTCATGGACTATCGCTGTGGTTATTGCCGTCGCGCCGCTCCCGAGGTGGCGGAGCTGCTTGCCAAGGATGGCAACATCCGCTGGGTGGTGAAGGAATTCCCGATCCTGGGCGAAGCCTCGGTGCTGTCGTCGCGCTTTGCCGTTGCAACCAAACAGCTGGCTGGCGGCGATGCGTACAAATCCGTGCACGAAGCCCTGATGGAGATGACCGGCGAGCCGGGGGAAGTCGCCCTGCGCCGTCTGGCGGATGGTCTGGATCTGGATGCCGACGCCATCCTCGCCCATATGGATTCCGAGGACGTCACCCGCGAATTGCGCCAGACCCGCGATCTGGCCCAGCGTCTGTCGATCTCCGGCACGCCCACATTTGTTCTGGGCGGTGAACTGTTGCGCGGCTACCTGCCTGCTGATCAGATGGAAGTTCTGGTGGCAGAGAACCGCAAGAACCGCGGCTGACCCGCGCTGCGACCGCAGCCCGAGAAACGCACTGAAACGCAAATCGGGGCGCCCTTGGCGCCCCGTTTTGTTGGACCTGCATATAGCACCGGTATGGGGCCGTCTGCTTATTCTGCGGCGGCGGCCTCAGCAGCGTTGATTTCTGCAGCCTTTTGTTCGACCTGTTCGACGATGTGGTCGACCATCTCTTCGTTGCTCATCTTGTGGCTGGCTTTGCCCGCGAGATAGACCATCCCGGCCCCTGCCCCGCCGCCGGTGAAACCGACATCCGTCATCAGCGCCTCACCCGGCCCGTTCACGACGCAGCCGATGATAGACAGGCTCATCGGTGTGTGGATATGGGCTAGTCGCTCTTCCAGCGCTTCAACCGTCTTGATCACGTCGAACCCCTGCCGCGCGCAGGAGGGACAAGAGATGATATTGACGCCGCGGTGCCGCAGACCCAGCGATTTCAGGATCTCAAAGCCGACCTTTACCTCTTCGACTGGATCGGCAGAGAGGCTGACGCGCAGCGTATCGCCAATGCCCATCCACAAAAGCTGCCCCAGACCGATGGCCGATTTGATGGTGCCGGAGACAAAGCCCCCTGCCTCGGTAATCCCAAGGTGGATCGGCGCATCCGTCGCCTCGGCCAGTTGCTGATAAGCGGCTGCCGACATGAAGACATCAGAGGCCTTCACCGAAATTTTGAACTCGTGGAAATCGTGATCCTGCAGGATCCGGATATGATCGAGACCGCTTTCGACCATCGCTTCGGGGCACGGCTCACCGTATTTGTCGAGCAGGTGCTTTTCCAGCGAACCGGCGTTGACGCCAATCCGGATCGAACAATTGTGGTCGCGGGCGGCTTTGATCACTTCGGCGACGCGTTTTTCATCGCCGATATTGCCGGGATTGATGCGCAGACAGGCGGCGCCTGCCTCGGCTGCCTCAATCCCGCGTTTGTAGTGGAAATGGATATCCGCAACGATGGGCACCGGGCTTTCGCGCACGATTTCCTTCAGCGCCTTGGACGAAGCCTCATCCGGGACCGAGACGCGCACCAGATCCGCGCCCGCCTCCGCGGCGGCCTGCACCTGGGCGATGGTCGCAGCGACATCGGTGGTCAGCGTATTGGTCATGGTCTGCACCGCGATGGGCGCATCCCCGCCAATCGGCACGTTCCCTACATGGATCTGGCGGCTCTTGCGGCGCTCGATATGGCGCCAGGGTCGAATGTAATTCAGCGACATGCGGTCCGTCCCCTATGGTCCTGCTGCTCAGCCGGTAGATACGTGCTGCGGGCCGCGTCTGCAATGGCAGGCGCGGTCAGACACAGTAAAAGCGGAAAAAGGATCAGTCCTGTGCGCTGTCGACCTGCAGCTGCGCCACCAGGGTCGCAAGGGCGCGGTTGCGGTCATCCTCAAGATCGGCAACCTCGAACCGACCCGAGATCGCATCCGGGGACAGATCGACATTCTTGGTCACCCGTCCACGCTGGCCCACGGGACCAAAATGCTGTCCATTGACGGCAAAATAGATGCCGCTGCTTTCCCCGGTCTTCAGGGTCGGTGCAACTTCGGTCAGGGGAATCTCGAACCGGTCGCCCGGCTCCATGATCCCTTCGAAGATGACGCTGCCATCCGCGGCGGTCACCTCGACCCATGCCGGACGTACGGCAAGCATTTCCGCGCTTGGCGCCACCTCTTCGACAACCTGCGGTACCGTCAGCTGCTGCCCGGCGATGTCCGCAGGCAGGCTGGCCTCCGCCAGTTGGATGGATGGCAGATCGGGTTCGGCAAAGTTGCCAAAGGTGCGCGGATCAAGCGTTGCAATCGGCGCGTCCCGGGCTTCGAGCACTGGAACATCCAGCGCCTGAGGGCGATAGAGCCGGTCCAGCGCCGCTGCCGCAGGATCCGTATCCGCATTCGCCAGGTTCAGCTGCGCGCCTTGCAGCGGGTCCACATCCGCCAGCACAAGCGGCGTCTGATCGACCGGTGCAAACTGCACCTGCTGCACTTCTTTCAGGATGCTCCAGCCGCCGTAGCCGATGCCAGAGATCAGCGCCGCCAGCACCATCAGCGATCCGATGGCCCGTGGCTCCACATGACTGAACAGACCACCCGCAGAGGGGGCAAAGGGCGTGTTGGGCGAGGTGAACGGATCGCTGCCCAGCCCACTGGCATTTGCCGCTTGTGCACCGGTTGCAGCCTTTGCCTTACGCACCGAGGCCTCGGCCGACATGCCGTGGGCAACCGTAAAGCCGCTTTCACGGCAGAAGGTTTCAAACGCCTCTTCGGGATCCATGTTCAGATAGCGTGCGTAAGAGCGCACATACCCGGCGATAAAGCCGGGCGTGTCAAAAACTGAAGGATCGGAATTTTCAATCGCAGCGATGTAAGACGCCTTGATGCGCAACTCTCGTTGCACATCAAGCAGGGATTTCCCCATGGTTGCGCGCTCGCCGCGCATCATGTCGCCAAGCCGCAGCTCAAAGTCGTCAAAACTTTTGGGCGCGGATGGCTCACCCTGCTCTTTTGATTTGCGCTGAGTAAGGCGCCCGATCATGCCTGCTGTCCCATCTTTACCTGCCGCAACCGGATTTTGATGTCTGCAGAATCACCCTAACGACTCAAGCTGACCAATCCGTTGATGAAACGATAACACACTCAACAGTTTTGAACACAGAACTGTGCACTACCCGGCCAATTCGGCGCGATTCAGCGCACAATGCGACCAAAGACCGTCCATTGCCTTGACCAAAGCGTCGATTTCCAGCGGCCCATGCACCGGCGACGGGGTAAACCGCAGCCGTTCGGTGCCGCGGGGCACGGTGGGGAAGTTGATCGGCTGAACATAAATGCCGAAATCCGACAGCAGCATATCGCTCAACTTCTTGGTGTGGACCGGGTCACCGACGATGACCGGCACGATGTGGCTGCCGTGATCGATGATCGGCAGGCCCAGCCCCTTGAGGCGCATTTTCAGGATCTTTGCCTGTTCCTGATGCTTCTCGCGCAGCTCGGGCGCGGTCTTGAGGAACGCCACCGAGGCCGCCGCCCCGGCTGCAACCGTCGGGGCCAGCGAGGTGGTGAAGATAAAGCCGGGCGCATAAGAGCGGATGGCGTCACACATCTTGGCCGAGGCCGCGATATAGCCGCCCATCACGCCAAATGCCTTGGCCAGGGTTCCATTGATGATGTCGATACGGTCTGCCAGACCGTCACGCTCAGCCACACCGCCGCCACGTGGGCCGTACATGCCCACCGCATGCACTTCGTCGAGATAGGTCAACGCGCCAAATTCATCGGCCAGATCACAGATCTCTTCGATGGGACCGAAATCGCCATCCATGGAGTAAATCGATTCGAAGGCAATCAGCTTGGGCGCCTCCGGATCGTCTGCTTCCAGCAGTTCGCGCAGATGAGCCACGTCATTGTGCCGGAAGATACGCTTGGCACCGCCGTTGCGGCGCACGCCTTCGATCATCGAAGCATGGTTCAACGCATCGGAATAGATGATTAGGCCGGGGAACAGCTTGGGCAGGGTCGAAAGCGTTGCGTCATTGGCCACATAGGCCGAGGTGAACAGCAAGGATGCCTCCTTGCCGTGCAGATCCGCCAGTTCGGCCTCAAGGCGTTTGTGATAGACGGTGGTGCCCGAGATGTTGCGGGTTCCGCCGGAGCCTGCGCCAGTTGCATCGATCGCCTCATGCATCGCGGCCAGAACCACCGGGTGCTGCCCCATGCCAAGGTAATCGTTACCGCACCAGACGGTGATATCGCTTTCGCTGCCATCGGGACGGGTCCAGACCGCATGCGGGAACTGTCCGTTCTTCCGTTCGATATCGATGAAGGTCCGGTAGCGGCCTTCTTCGTGAAGGCTTTCAATCGCTGCGTCGAGTTTCGCGGTATAGTCCACCGGCATCTCCATAGCTGTAAGTCTGGCACCCAGGGCGCTGGCGCGAAGGCAGTCCCATTCACATTTATGAATAACTACCCTAGACGCCGATTTTGATCAACTGCTTACGCAAAAGGCATGTTGCGCAACATTGATGCAGGTCAAATAGACCTAAGCAACTGAGCCCACAACCCGGCGCGGACGGCTATTTCCTGACAATTGCGTGGCCCGCGGCGCTGAAAGGCGCCGGTCATAGAGGATCGGAAACTTTGGTAAATACCTGCATGGTCAGCCGGCTATGGCGGTTCATCCCCTCGTCCAGCTTCCCCACTGGCGCCTCTTTGACGGCGCTGCTACGGTCCGCGACAAATCATCACAAACCATAATCAGAACGCAGGAGTGAGACATGTCATTGAATGAAGTGCTGGACCGGATCGACGCCGATGTGAACGCAGCAACGGACCGGCTGCTGGACCTTCTGCGGATCCAGTCCGTCTCGACCGACCCGGCCTACAAGGCAGAATGCGAAAAGGCGGCTGACTGGCTGGTGGCAGATCTCAAATCCATCGGCATCGACGCCGAAAAACGCGTAACCCCCGGCCACCCTATGGTGGTGGGCCACGTGGGGCAGGAAAACAAGGACGCGCCGCATGTCCTGTTCTACGGCCACTATGACGTGCAGCCGGTCGATCCGCTGAACCTGTGGAAGACACCGCCGTTCGAACCGCAACTGGAAGAGACCGAAAACGGCACCGTCATCCGGGGCCGCGGCGCCTCGGACGACAAGGGGCAGTTGATGACCTTTGTCGAGGCCTGCCGCGCCTGGCAGGCGATCCACGGCTCCCTGCCCTGCCGCATCACCTTCTTCTTCGAAGGCGAAGAGGAATCGGGCTCGCCGTCGCTGGTGCCCTTCATGAAAGAACACGCCGAAGAGCTGAAAGCGGATATCGCGCTGATCTGTGACACCTCCATGGTGTCGCGCGGCGTGCCCTCCATCGCCTCGCAGCTGCGCGGGATGCTGAAGGATGAATTCACCCTGGTCGGCCCGCGCATCGACCTGCATTCCGGCCACTATGGCGGGCCGGGCCTCAACCCGCTGCGCGAAATCAGCCGTATCGTTGCCTCCTTCTATGATGAGGAAACCGGCAAGATCGCCGTCGAAGGCTTCTATGAGGGCGTGAAAGAGGTGCCCGAGGACCAGATGCGCCAGTGGGAAGGCTGCGGTTTTGATGCAGACGACTACCTTGGCAACGCCGGTTACACCCAGGCCCATGGCGAAAAGGACCGCAGCATTCTGGAGCAGCAATGGGCGCGCCCGACGCTGGAAGTCAACGGTCTGTGGGGCGGCTACAACGGCGCCGGATCGAAAACCGTGATCCCGTCCGAGGCGCACTGCAAGATCACCTGCCGTCTGGTGGGGGATATGGACCCCGACGCGCTGCGCCTGAAGATCCGCAAGCATATCGAAGACCGCCTGAAGCCCGACTGCAAGGTGGTCTGGGACAACGATCTGGAAGGATCGCGCGCTTCGGTGATGGATATCACCCGCCCCGAATTCACCGCCGCCCGCGGCGCGCTGAGCGACGAATGGGAGCGCGAGGCGGTCTTCTGCGGCATGGGCGGATCGATCCCGATCGCGGGTTTCTTCAAATCCATCCTCGGCATGGAATCGATGCTGATCGGGTTTGCAAATGAAGATGACGCGATCCATTCGCCGAACGAGAAATACGACCTCAAGAGCTTTCACAAAGGCATCCGCTCCTGGGCGCGGGTTCTGGAGGCACTGACCAAGTCGTAAGGGGCCAAGATAGGGGAGCGGCGGCTCCCCGCCATGCCCGGCCCTGTGGGCCGGGCATCCCTCATTCAGGGAAGTCACACCACTCAGGGAGGTCAGGTGGATGGCATCAGAAATCGAAACAGGCCGCGCCGAGGTGAACGGCCAAACGATTGCCTACACCCAGCAAGGCAGCGGACCTGCCGTTCTACTGCTGCATGGGTTCCCACAAACCCGCGCCATGTGGGATGCCGTGGCACCACGCCTTGCCGAACAGTTCACCGTGGTGACTGCCGATCTGCGCGGATATGGCGACAGCAGCAAGCCAGACGACATGACCGCGATGAGCTTTCGCGAGATGGGCGCCGATCAGGTGGCGCTGATGCGTTCATTGGGCCATGAGAGCTTTCACCTCGTCGGCCATGACCGTGGCGCACGCACGGCGCATCGCATGGCGCTGGACAGCCCCGAAGCAGTGGCCAGCCTGACAGTGATGGACATCATCCCCACCCACCTGCTGCTGGGTGATCTGCACCAAGAGGTCGCCCGCGCTTATTACCACTGGTTCTTTCTGGCGCAGCCCGCGCCCTTTCCCGAGCGGATGATCGGGGCGGACCCGGACTACTATTTTGAAAGCTGCATGTTGGGCTGGGGCGGCGCGACGCTGGAGGATTTCCCGGCCGAGGCGCTGGCGGCCTACCGCAAGAGCTGGCGTGATCCGGCCTGCATCCATGCGATGTGCAACGATTACCGCGCCGCAATCGATGTGGATTTCGCGCTAGATGCCGCTGATCTGAACTGTCAGGTCTCCTGCCCCGCGCTGGTCCTTTATGGCGCCACCGGCGCTATGGCGAAACAATATGATGTGGAGGCAACCTGGGCGCCCCGCCTAGCCAACATGCGCGCTGCGGCCATTCCGGGCGGGCATTTCTTCGTGGACCAGCACCCATCGGAAACCGCGGAAGCGCTCCTGGACTTTCTTAGTGAACAACCAGCGTTCTGACATCCGGTGTTCTTGGCGCCGATGGTGTCGGCTACATGGGCACTGAGCCTGTGCAGACTCTCCCGACCTTGGCCGATGATAGAAGGCACAGCGCGGCCGCCCCCCCTTACTGCCAATACCCCGCTCTGCAGGCAGCCTACCCCTTGCGTGCGCGCAGGTCTCTTGCGGCCTTGAGCACCAGCAGCACCAAGGGGGCGCCGTGCATCAGCAGATCGAACCCCTCGAGGGCGCGCTGCAATTCCCCTGCAAACAGCATCCTGAGCTTTTCCCACAGGTGCGGTTCGGGGAAGAAAGGCGCCAGCCCCAGAAGCAGTGCGACAATGATCGCAGTCGTCCAGTCGATGGAATCCAGCAGTTTCATGACACGCGCATCTGGTCCTGATTTTTCGAGGAAAAAGGAAGTGGCGCGGTTGACGGGGCTCGAACCCGCGACCCCCGGCGTGACAGGCCGGTACTCTAACCAGCTGAGCTACAACCGCGCATGGCCTATATAAGGCGTTCCGACCGGTCCCATTTCGGGACTTCCCATTGTCACATGGGACCAGACTTATGAGTGGCGCGGTTGACGGGGCTCGAACCCGCGACCCCCGGCGTGACAGGCCGGTACTCTAACCAGCTGAGCTACAACCGCGCATGGATCTCATATCATCTGCCTTTCGGCCTCCCCCATCCGGAGCGGACCCTGGTATTGCCCAAGGCGGGCAGGCAGCAGTGGCGCGGTTGACGGGGCTCGAACCCGCGACCCCCGGCGTGACAGGCCGGTACTCTAACCAACTGAGCTACAACCGCTCGCTGCCCGTTCAGCATCTCTGCCGAACGTTGGGGTGTAATATTCCTAGGCCTCGGGTATCGTCAAGCGGTGTTTTGTCATTTTATCCGCTTTCGGCCAAAAAAATTCATTCCCAGATGTAAAGCATTGAAACCAAGAGGAAAGCTCCCTATCCCTCCACGCACTCGCGAACCAAAGACCCGTATTCGCCCCGTCTCCGTGAACCAGAGCAACTGTCGGATCAGCAATAGCGCTCAGGGCCGATCCACTGCTCATCCGAATAGCGGTCGCCATGCGCCCATCCCACGGGCAGCACAGTCTCGATCCGTTCCAAGTCCTCAGGCGTCAGCGTCAGATCCGCGCCCGCGACGCATTCCTCAAGGTGTTTGACGCTGCGAGTCCCGGGGATCGGGATCACGTGGTCACCGCGGGTCAGCAGCCAAGCGTTGGCCAAAGCTGCCGCCGAGGTCCCCATCTGCGCCGCAAGTGCACGGAACTTATCGGTGATCCGCAGGTTCTCACTCAGATTCGGCTCCATGAACCGCGGGTTGCCAGCAAGGAACGGCAGTTGCGGGATCCGCGCCTTCGGAATCGGGTTGTCTGTCAGCAAGGAGCGCCCCACCGGCGAGAAAGCCACAAAAGCCACCCCGAGTTCGGCGCAGGCCTGTACCAGGCCAAGATCGGGGAACCGGGTCGACAGGGAATACTCTGACTGAACCGCAGTGATCGGAAAGGCCGTCATAGCGCGGCGCAGAGTCGACGGCGCCACCTCAGACAGGCCAATCGCGCGCGTCTTGCCCTTTTCCACAAGACGACCGAGGTTCGCCGCCGTTTCCTCGGGCGTGAAACGCGGATCGCGGCGGTGGGCATAAAACAGATCGACGCAGTCCACCCCCAGCCGCTGCAGGGATTTGTCCAGCTCTGCCTCAAGATGCTCAGCCGAGTTGTCAAAACACCGGTTGCCCTCCCCGTCGCGGGTGATCGTGGCCTTTGTCGAGATCATAAACTCATCACGCGCCCCGGGATTGGCGCCCAGGTAACTGCCGATGGCGTTCTCGGATTTACCCATGCCGTAGATATTGGCGCTGTCCAGCAGCGTCACACCCAGATCCCGGCAGCTGTCGAGAATGGCGTGGCTTTCGGCCTCATTGGTGGGGCCGTACATGTCTGAAAAGGACATCGCGCCATAGCCGATGCATCCGACCTCTGGTCCCTGGGCTCCAAGTTTGCGCTGCTTCATGAACTCTCTTTCCGGCTTCGATTATGTGTTCGTCCGGCGCATCGTGCCGAAAAGAAGCCCGTTTGTCGAACGCTCTTCCCCGTCGTTCTTGCCTGCCCTTTGACGCTCAGGCAGGATCAGGCCCATCGCCATTTCCCGCTCCGCGTAAGGACGCCCATGTTCGACATCCTGTCAGACCGCACCTATCGCCATCTGTTTCTGGCCCAGGTCGTGGCGCTGATCGGGACTGGACTTGCCACCGTTGCGCTGGGTCTGCTCGCCTATGATCTGGCAGGCAGCGGCGCGGGGCTGGTGCTCGGCAGTATCTTCACGATCAAGATGATCGCCTATGTGGGGATTGCACCCATCGCCGGGGCCTTTGCCGACCGTGTGAACCGCCGCGCCCTGCTGGTATCTCTGGACCTCGTGCGGGCGGCAGCGGCCCTGTGTCTCCCCTTCGTCACCGAGGTCTGGCAGGTCTATGTGCTAATCTTCATGCTGCAATCCGCATCAGCTGCCTTTACTCCCACATTCCAGGCCACGATTCCGGACATCCTGCCGGAAGAGGACCGATATACAAGGGCGCTGTCGCTGTCGCGGCTGACCTATGATCTGGAGAACATCGTCAGCCCGACTCTGGCGGCGCTGCTGCTGGCCGTCATGGCCTATGACACGCTGTTCCTTGGCACGGTCGCCGGTTTTATAGGCTCGGCCCTGCTTGTCGTCTCAGTGCTGCTGCCCAGCCCCAAATCCACCCAGCGGCGCGGTATCTACGACCGCACCACCCGAGGGATCCGGATCTATCTGGCCACGCCGCGGCTGCGCGGTCTTCTGGCGCTCAATCTTGCGGTCTCGGCCGCCGGAGCCATGGTGCTGGTGAACTCGGTGGTTCTGGTGCGCGGAGAGTTGGGCCTGAGCGAAAGCAATGTGGCCTGGGCGATGTTCGCCTTTGGCTTCGGCTCGATGCTGGCGGCGCTGCTGCTGCCCCCTGTGCTGGACCGGGTGCCGGACCGGCCAGTCATGCTGTCCGGCGCCGGGCTGCTGGTTGCGGCATTGCTGGGGCTGGCGGCCCTGGTGGCGATTACGGGCCTCAGCTGGGGTGGGCTGCTGATCAGCTGGTGCCTGGTCGGCATCGGCTACTCGTCGGTCATGACCCCCTCCGGACGGCTGTTGCGCCGCTCTGCCCATGCCGAGGACCGCCCGGCCATCTTTGCCGCGCAGTTTGCCCTCTCCCATGCTTGTTGGCTTCTGACCTATCCGCTGTCTGGCTGGCTGATGACCGCCTTTGGCACGCTCACGGCGCTGATCCTGCTGGCGGCGCTTTCTCTTGTCGGGCTGCTGCTGTGCCGTTTCCTCTGGCCTGCCCATGCCCCCTCGGAGATACCCCATAGCCACGCGGATCTGCCGCCGGATCATCCACACCTGCTTGAGCACGGAGATGAGGCTCACAAGCACGCCATCATCATCGACGATCTGCACCGCGACTGGCCGACGCGCGGCTGACAATCAGGCGCTCCCCACGCTGCTCCCAGCCGGCGCACTCACCTCCCCCACGCCAACGTGATCCGCCCGACCTTGCGCAAGCCATGCCGGTATTCGAAACCCGCCGCGAATAGAAAGGATACCCCTATGCCCAAAGCCGTAATATATCGCATGGATTTGCCCAATTACACCTGTGGCTTCGGCACGGCAGCCCTTGACCTGCTGCGTCGCGAAAAATTCGATATCGAAGAACATGTGCTGCGCACCCGCCGGGAAACAGATGTCTTCAAGGATAAGCACCACGTCACCACAACGCCGCTTGTGTTTATCGACGGGGAGAAAATTGGTGGCTTTACCGAGCTGAAGAAACACCTCAAGGCCCAGAAGCCGAAACCAAAACGGTTCTGGAAACGCTGATCCACAAGCCCCCCCGGACATGCACGCGGAGCAAAGGCGCGCATAAAGCGGGGGGACATGACCACGTTGCCTGCCCTCTGCGCGCCGCAGGAAAGGCTTTCTGATCAGTCAATGAACGGGGTAGAGCCATCCCACTCCGAAGGGCTCACTGGCGTCTGCACCTCCACCGTTGGCGCAGCTGCGGATGTGGTTATGATATTATTCTGCCCCAGCCCCGCAAAGGCCGCCCCGTACTTGACCTGCCCCCCGCTGGTCCCTCGCTCATGACGAGAGTCTGCGGGTTTGATTTTGGTAGTCGTCGGTTTCGGGTTTGGCAAGCGCGGCAGGCGCGGAGCCCTCAAATAGCTCAAGCGCC